>JAIYAI010000460.1 GCA_027489135.1 Acetobacteraceae bacterium | reverse complement strand
GCCGCCCCGATGTCCAACCCCGTCACCGCCATCCCCGCCGCGCCGCCGACCGAAATGGCCGCCCACCTGGCGCGCAAGCTGGCCTTCGAGACCGACTGCGCCGATGTCCAGGCCGCGCTCGCAAGCGGCGATCCGGGCTTCGTGCTGATCGAGGCGCGCGGGCCGGCCGCCTTCACGCGCGGCCACATCCCGGGCGCGATCAATCTCTGGCACCGGGAGATCACCGCGGAGCGACTGGCTTCCTTCCCGCCGGAGACGCTCTTCGTCGCCTATTGCGCCGGGCCGCACTGCAACGGGGCGGACCGCGTGGCGCTCGCCCTGGCGCGGATGGGTCGGCCGGTGAAGGTGATGCCGGGCGGCATCGCGGGCTGGCTGGCCGAGGGCTTCGCCCTCGCCACCGGTCCCGCCTGACTACAGCAGCGAGGCCTGCTGGCGGGGCGCGACGCGCGGCCGGGCCGGGCGCCGCGCGACGACCGGCGGCAGCGGCGGCGGCGCCCCGGGCTTGGCCGCCGGCGGGCCGACATAGCCGTCATCGGCGATCAGCCGGGGCTGTTCCGCCACGCGCTGCGCATCGGCCGGCATCTCGAGCGGCACGGGCCAGAAGCACTCCACATCCTCACCCCGCAGCGCCAGGAAGACCACGCGATCGACGCGGCCCTGCGGATCGGTCTCGACGGCGAAGCGGAAGGCGAGGCCCTGCGCCGCATCCTCGCCCAGCGCCAGGCTGAGCTGTTCCGCCTCCAGCTCCTGCTGGCGGAGCGTGCGATCGGTCGGGTCCTCGGCGGCGCCGCGATAGAAGCGGATCGGCACGCCATTGCCGTTGCCACCGATCACGAAGACGAAATGCGCGCTGTCGTCGAGGATATCGAGCCAGGGATAGTCGCCGGACTGCGCCGCGCGTTGCAGCCGGTGCCGGCCGAAGGCGAAGGCGCGGCAGCCGACGGACCAGGCATCATCGCCGAGTTCGTAGCTCGCCATCGCCATCGCATCACGCCGGGCATTGGCCAGCATGCGGGCGCAGATCCGCAGGTGATCCTCCGCCAGGGCGGGATGGATCTCCCAGGGCAGGCGGCGGCGCGGAGCCTCGGCGGCGGGCGACTCGGGCGGGGGGACCTGATCCATGCCGGGGATCATAGCGGCCCCCGCCCCGATTCGCGCGAGCCCTCGCTTCACGCCCGTGCGCCGAGTCGCGCGAGGCTGCGCCTGACCCAGGGCAGGCCGGCCGCCGCCAGCCCGACCATCAGCACGATCACCGCCGGACGGGGACCGAATTCGAGGTCGAGATTGGCCAGCACCACACGCAGTGGATCGACATGGGTGGCGAGGGCGAACCAGGCGTACTCCACCAGCACCGTGCCCAGCCCCGCGACCAGCGCGACCGCGACCAGCCCAAGCCCGCTCGCCTGCATCTCCCGCGGGAGGGTGCGCCAGGCCAGCAGCCAGAGCAGCAGCCCCGCCATCAACGTCGGCTCCGTCACGTCGAGGCGGGACTGCAGGAAGAAATGCACCAGGCCCAGCAGCGCGATCGGCACCACGATCCGGTGCAGCCGCTTCCAGCCCTTGCCCAGGCGCCGGACCATGCCGTCCGTGGAGGTGACGCCGAGGGCCAGCAGCCCGAGCAGCGCGACGAAGCCGATGGTCAGGTAGATCCGCGCGACGATCTCGGACGCCACCTTGGCGACGTCGCCGTTCATGTGCGCGACATAGAGGCCGAGATGCGCGAGCGCATAGCCCAGCGTGATCACGCCCAGCATGCGCCGCACGATCACCAGCTGCGGCCAGTTGCCCACCACCCGCAGCGGCGTCACCAGCAGCGTGAACAGCAGCATCCGGTAGGCGATCAGCCCGGCTTCCCGGTTCGCCTGCTTGAACGGCTCCGCCCCCATCTGCCCGGTCGCCAGGAGCCAGGCGAGCATGGCGCCCGGCAGCAGCGCGAGGACCAGCACCGAGGCCTTGAGGGTCGAGAAGCGGCCGGCCCGGTCGAGCCAGGGCCAGGCGATGCGCGGCTTGGCGTTGCGGCGGATAACGACGGGTGCGGCGATGGCGGCGGCGTTCATGCCGCCCGCTTCGCTGCCCCGCGCCGCGCGGTAACGCGCGCCGCTCACGCCTCTCTCCGCTTCCCGGAAGCGCGGGTCACGCCGGTACCGCCTCGAGGTCGTTCAGCAGCGGGTCGAGGCGGAACTCGGCGGCGAGGTGCTCCACCACCGCCCGCACCCGCGCCGGCACCTGGCGGCGGGAACTGAACACCGCCTGGATCGGCAGCGCGGTCGGCGTCCAGTCCGTCAGCACCGGCACCACCGTGCCGTCGCGCAGTTCCTTGCAGAACATCCAGACCGGGCAGAGCCCGAAGCCGAGCCCCTGCAGCACGGCCTCGCGCACGGCCTCGGACGTGTTCGCCCGCAGCTGCCCCTTCACGGGGACGGTGAAGGTGGTGCCGTCCGGCCCCTCGAAGGGCCAGCCCTCCCGCGTCGTCAGCCCCATGAAGCGGATGCACTGGTGGTGGGTCAGCTCATCGGGATGCTGCGGCGTGCCGACCTTCTCGAGATAGGCCGGCGTCGCCACCACGGCGCGGCGGCTGGTGCCGAGGCGGCGGACGACGAGGTCGGGCTCCGTCACCGCGCCGATGCGGATGGAGACGTCGATCCCCTCCTGCACCAGGTCGACGACGCTGTCCGACAGCGCGAGCTCCACCGTCAGGCCCGGGTGCTGCTCGAGCAGCGGCGCGAGGCGCGGCAGCACCTGCAGCCGGCCGAAGACGATGGAGGAGCCGAGCCGGACCATGCCCTCGATGGCGCCCCGCTGCTCCCCGATCGCGCCGAGCGCGGCATCGGCGGCGTCGAGCGCGGCGCGCGCGGCATTCAGGAAGCCCCGCCCCTCCTCGGTCAGCGACACGCCCGTGGGGGAGCGGTGCAGCAGCCGCGCGCCGACCTTCTGTTCGAGATCGGCGATCTGGCGGGAGATGGCGGGCTGGGAGGCGTTCAGCGCGCGGGCGGCGGCGGAGAAGCCACCGAGTTCGGCGACGCGCACGAAGGCGCGGAAGTGCAGGAGCATGTCCATCCGTCGCATGTGGGGGTTCGGTTTCCATCCGAAAAGCGGATGGTGCCGCGTCGGTCGCGCGACGATCCGCGCCGGCACCAAACCGTGCAGGGTCCGCGGGTCGCCGGCGCCATGGCCGGCCCGCAAGGAACCCGACTGATGAACGGCTTCGTCCTCCACACCCCTGTAAGCGCCCCCGGTGGCGCCGCCGAGCAGCTCGGCGCGATCCGCAGGGCCTGGGGCTTCCTGCCCAACCTGCACGGGACGCTGGCCGAGGCGCCGACGGTGCTGCAGGGCTACGACACCCTCTTCACCCTCGCCGGCCAGGGGACGCTCAGCCCGGCCGAGCAGCAGGTGGTGTTCATCGCGACGAGCCGCGAGAACGGCTGCGAATACTGCGTCTCCGGCCATTCCGTGCTGGCCGCCCATGCGCAGCTGCAGCCGCCCGCCATCGCCGCGCTGCGCGAAGGCGGCCGCATCGATGACCCGAGGCTCGAGGCCTTGCACGCCTTCGCCACCGCCGTCGTGCTCCGCCGCGGCGTGCTGACCGAGACCGAGGTCGCCGCTTTCCTCGCTGCCGGCTTCACCCGCGCGCAGGTGCTGGAGGTGGTGCTGATCATCGCCGCCAAGACCATCAGCAACACCGTCAACCAGCTCGCCGGCACGCCGCTCGACGCCTTCATGGCGAAGACCGCCTGGGTGGCGCCGCAGCGTCGCGCCCGGGCCTGAGAAGGATCTCGCGCCATGACCGCCACGACCCTCGCCGCCGAACTCGCCGCCCGCCTCGCGGAGTTCGAGCGCACCGCCCCGGCGGAACGCCGCACCGCCTTCGCCGCGCAGATCGAGGCGCTTCGTGCCACGGGCGCGGAGGCGCGGGTGCTGCCCGTCGGCAGCCCCCTGCCCGATCTTGCCCTGCCCGACGCGACGGGTGCGGCGCTGCGCCTGCGCGACCTCGCCCCCGCGATCATCGTGTTCTACCGCGGCGGCTGGTGCCCCTACTGCAACCTGGAGCTTCGCTTCTGGCAGCGGATGCTGCCGGAGATCACGGCGGCGGGCGGCAGGCTGGTGGCGATCAGCCCGCAGGCGCCGGATGCGTCGCTGTCCACCGCCGAGAAGAACGGGCTGGCCTTCCCCGTGCTGTCGGACACGGATGGCCGCGCGGCACAGGCCTTCGGGCTGGCCTTCGAACTGCCGCCGGACCTTCAGGCACTCTACGCCGCTGCGGGGAACGACCTGCCCGCGATCAATGCCGGCACGGGCTGGACGCTGCCGATCCCGGGCACCTTCGTGGTGGGCGGAGACGGACGCATCCTGCTGGCGGACGCCGATGCGGATTACCGGCGGCGCCTGGAGCCGGCGGTTGCCTTGGCGGCCCTGCGGGGCGCGGCGTGATCCGGGAAGCGGATAGCCCCGGTCCGCGGATGCCGCGATCCGCCCGGCCCGACTTCAGCGCAGAATGCATAGGTCAGCGATCACCATGCGGTGAACGCATGATTACGGAGCATGGACCATGAGCGCCACTCTCTACCCCTTCGACGGTTTCAACCCGGTCGCGGCGGAATGGGCCCGGGCGCTGCCCGCGCGCCGCGTCGCGCGCCCCGGCCCCGCGACGGCGGTCGGGTATCGCGGCGGCCCGCTGCCCGGCCTGCCCGGCCCGCTGCCCGCCCCGTCCCGCTGGCGGGAGAGCCTGATGCGCTGGCTCGCCGAGATGCCGCGCGACCTGCCGCCGCGCGACTGATCAGGCCGGGGCGCAGCGGGCCGGCTGGACCCTTCAGCCCAGGAAGCGCCGCGCGACCTCCGCCGCCACCCGCGCGGTCTCGTCGCGCGGCGCGCGGGAAGCGGGCGCCGGCGCCCCCAGCATCGCCGCCTCCCCCGCCGCAACCAGGCTCTCGTGCAGGGCATGATGGCGGGGGCCAAGGCCGCCGGGATCGGCGATCAGCACCGGCCCCGGCGTCATCAGCGCCTCCGACAGCATGGAGACGGAATCGCCGGTGACGACCACCGCATCGGCCCAGGCGAGCAGGCCGCGATAGGGGTTCGGCGCCGCGTCGCCCCAGGCATGCAGGTGGTGCGGCGTGCCGCGCAGCGCCTCCGCCATCGCGTGCGTGGCGGCAGCGCCGGTGCGGCGGCTGGCCGTGGCCATGACGCTGCCGCCGAGCGAGGCGGCCTCCCGCGCGATGAGGGCCGCGACGGCGGGGTCCATCCCCTCCCCCCGCACGGGGCCACCCACCAGCAGCGCGATGCGCGGCCCGGGCAGCGCGCCCAGCAGCGGCGCCCACGCCGCCCGCGCCGCCGCCAGGATCGCGGGCGAGATGCGGTGCGTCGCGCCGAGGATGGGCAGGATGTTCGGCGCCGCGGCGGGCGCGTCGTGCCGGCCCAGCACCAGCAGGTCGAAGCCCGCGGCCCCGAAGCCGGGGCGCATGCAGTGGACGGTCCGCGCGCCGCGCCGCCCGAGCCAGAGCGCCACCGGGGCCGACCGCCGCCCCGCCGAGACGACGAGGCGCGGCCAGGGCGGGGCGATCATCGCGCGCGCGGCGGGCGCGAGGCCCATCAGCGTCGGCCAGGGCCAGGGCACCCGCGCCAGCGGGCCCCAGGCGAGGTCGATGGTCCGGAAGGGGCGGCCAAGACGCTCCGCAACGCCCAGCGCCTGGGCCGCGGTCCCGGCGCGCGGGTCGGCCAGCACCCAGATCGCGTCCTCAGCCACGCCGCACCCTCTTCGATGGACGACCCCCGCCCCGCCCGTTAGGTACGGCCGACCGCCGACAGGACCCCGCCATGGCCGCCTCCGCCCCCCACCACGCCACCGAATGGGACCGCGACGCCGCGCTGACGACCGCGCGTATCCTGCTGGAGATCAAGGCGGTCAATTTCCGCCCCGAGGAGCCCTACACCTTCACCTCGGGCTGGAAGAGCCCGGTCTACATCGACTGCCGCAAGATCATCTATTTCCCGCGCGCCCGCACGCGGATCTGCGACCTCGCGGTCGAGAAGATCGGCCGGCACGTGGGCTACGAGAGCATCGACGTGGTGGCCGGCGGCGAGACGGCGGGGATTCCCTTCGCCGCCTGGATCGCGGACCGGATGATGACGCCCATGGCCTATGTCCGGAAGCAGCCCAAGGGCTTCGGCCGCGGCGCGCAGATCGAGGGCGACGTGCCGGAGGGCAAGAACACCCTCCTGGTCGAGGACCTGACCACCGATGGCGGGTCGAAGATCCGCTTCGCCCAGGCGCTGCGCGATGCGGGTGCGACCTGCGAGCACACCTTCGTGGTCTTCTACTACGGCGTCTTCCCAGGCAGCTTCGAGCAGATGAAGGGCATGGGGCTGAACCTGCATCACCTGTGCACCTGGTGGGACGTGCTGGAGGTCTGCCGGGAGCGTCCGTATTTCGCCGATTCGGCGCTGGGCGAGGTGCGGAAATTCCTCGGCGATCCGGTGGCCTGGTCGAAGTCCCGCGGCGGGCCGGGGTCGCTCGAGGAAGCGCGGGCGGTGATGGCGAAGAAGGCGGCGGAGTAGGCAGGAGCATCGGCCACCAGCCAGCGGAGTAGAGGGAACAATCGGCGATGGCGCGGATCAGCGTGGAGGTGCCGGACGAACTCGGCGAGCGGCTGAGCGCCTTCGCCGCCCGCAGCCATTCGAGCGAGGCGGACATCGTCCGCCGCGCCCTGCAGGAAACGCTCGAGGCCGCCGACGAACTGGCCGACATGATCGCGCACGGGCAGGCCGATATCGCCGCAGGGCGCGTCGTTGCGCACGAGGACGTCATGGCGGAGCTTGAAGCCTGGGCGCGTCAGTTGCGCGTCCAGCGGTGACATGCCGCTTCTCTGGTCCGCCTTCGCGCAGCGCCAGCTTCAGGAAGCCCGAGGCTACATCGCCCAGGACGATCCGGATGCCGCGGACCGAATCGTCGCCGCCATCCGGACCACCGCGGATCGCATCCTGGCCTTTCCGGCGAGCGGGCAGCTCATGCCGGATGGCTGCAGGGCGGCGCAGGTGCCGCACACGCCGTTCCGCCTGATCTACGTCGTCGAGGCCCCCGACCGGCTTCGCATCATCGCCGTCTGGCACGGAGCGCGTCGATGGCCCTTCGATCCCACCTGATCGCTCTCGCCCTCGCTGCCGCGGTGGCGACATCCGCCGCGGCCCAGCCGCCGCCCGCGCGCGACAGCCTCACCATCGGCATCACCCAGTTCCCCTCCACCTTCCATCCCAACATCGAGAACATGGCGGCGAAGTCCTACGTGCTCGGCTTCGCCCGCCGGCCCGTGACCGCCTATGACGCGGACTGGAAACTCACCTGCCTGTTCTGCGAGACGCTGCCGACGCTGGAGAACGGCCTCGCCGTGCGGGAGACGACGCCGGACGGCAAGCCCGGCATTCGCGTCACCTGGCGCCTGCGCGAGGGGCTGCGCTGGGGCGACGGCACGCCCGTCTCGGCCGAGGATCTCCGCTTCGCCTGGGACGCCGGGCGCAACGAGGCGACCGGCTTCGGCGGCACCGAGTTCTACCGCTCCGCCTACGCGCTCAGCGTCGACGACCCGCGCACCATCACCATCCGCTTCGACCGCGTCACCTTCGAATTCGCCTCGCTCGGCGACTTCCAGCCGCTGCCCGCCCATATCGAGCGCGCCCGCTGGGAGGCCGATCCCCGCGCCTATCGCAGCCGCACCGCCTACGACACGGAGACCACCAACCCCGCCCTCTGGTCAGGCCCCTTCCGCATCACCGCCGTGCAGCCCGGCGCCGGCATCACGCTGGAGCGCAACCCCACCTGGTCCGGCCCCGCCCCCGGCTTCCGCCGCATCCAGATCCGCACCGTCGAGAACACCACGGCGCTGGAGGCCCAGCTTCTCGCCGGCCAGGTCGACATGATCGCGGGCGAACTCGGCCTGCCGGTCGAGCAGGCCGCGGCGCTCGAACGCCGCACCGGCGACCGCTTCCGCTTCCTCTACCGCCCCGGCCTGATCTACGAGCATCTCGACCTCCGCCACGACCACCCGGCCCTGTCCGACATCCGCGTCCGCCGCGCCCTCCTGCTGGCCACCGACCGGGCGCAGATCGTCGCCCGCCAGTTCGAGGGCCGGCAGCGCGTGGCGACCACCAGCGTCAACCCGCTCGACGTCATGCATGACACGGGCATCCCGGTCGCCGGCTTCGACCTCGCCCGCGCCAATGCGCTGCTGGAGGAGGCCGGCTGGACCCGCGGCCCGGACGGCATCCGCCGCAACGCCGCCGGCGAGCGCCTCTCGCTCGACCTCATGACCACCGCCGGCAACCGGGCGCGCGAACAGGTGCAGCAGGTCCTGCAGGGCATGTGGCGCCAGGCCGGGATCGAGACGCGCATCAGGAACGAGCCGCCGCGCGTCCTCTTCGCGGAAACCCTGTCACGCCGCCGCTTCCAGGGCGCGGTGATGTTCGCCTGGATCAGCGCCCCGGAAAGCGTGCCCCGCAGCACCCTGCATTCCGAGGAGATCCCGACCGAGGCGCGCAACTGGTCCGGCCAGAACTACGGCGGCTATCGCAACGCCGAGATGGACGCGCTGCTGCAGGCCATCCCGATCGAACTCGACCGCGAGAAGCGCCGGGCCCTCTGGGCCCGCTTCCAGGCGATCTATGCCGAGGATCTTCCGGCCATGCCGCTCTGGTTCCGCTCCGACGCGCATGTCTGGCCGCGCTGGCTGGAGGGGGTGACGCCGACCGGGCACCTCAACCCGAGCAGCCTCTGGGCGGAGACGTGGCTAGGGCGTTAGCCGGCGGCCACCCCGCGGCGCGACGCATTCCCATCCAAACGGGCGATGCGGGCCGCGCAGCGGGCGGCGGGACCGGTGCCGAACCATTGCGGGGATGCGGCATGGCCTGTCGCGAAGATCATCCATCGGCGCCAGGCAGGTTACCTCGACGCGGCTAGGGTGCACCGCATCGTCGTCCCCCCAAGCCGATCGAAGGCATCGCATGCCCCGTTCCCGCCCCGCGTCGTCGCACCTCCGGCACGGCCCGGATCAGGGCTGGTACACGGAGACCGCGCCGCTGCCCGTGGTCGACGCGCTGCGCGCGGTGCGGCAGGCGCTGCGCGAGGGGCAGGTGGAGCGCGCCTGGATCGATCTCGACAACGCGTCGCACTGCCTCGCGCGTCTCGGCGGCCTGGATGGCAGCAACCCGGCCCTCGGCCGCGCCGTCACCGCGGTCGAGCGGGCCCGTGACCTGCTCGGCCGCGCGCATGCATCGCAGGCGATGGCCGCCATCAGCGGTGCGCTGCTCGCCCTGGTCGGCTGATCCGCCCGCTCAGGATCCCAGCACGTTGATCGCCCGCGACGCCACCACGGCCAGCGTGCCGAGCGAGATGAGCGCCTCCGCCATCATCAGCAGCTTGGCGCGGTGCGACAGCGGCAGCGTGTCCGTCGTGCTGAAGGCGGTCGCCGTCGCGAAGCCGAGGAAGAGATAGTCGACGAAGCGTGGCCGCCAGCCCGGCGGCACCGCGCCGGGATTGGCGGCCTCCGGGAAGAGCCATTCGCCGATCGGGTCGCCGTCGCGCATCCGCGCCTCCGGCCCGCCGCCGTCGATCTGCCAGTAGAGCAGCGAGAAGGCGACGACGTTGCTGCCCCAGATCACCACGCTGGAGGAGAGCAGGTGGATGCCGTCGGCATCGCTGCCGCCCCGGATGATGTGGTCGATGACCGCGGTCAGCGCCATCGCCTGGGAGATCAGGATGATCGCGGCGAAGGCCAGCACGAGCGGGCGCTCCACCCGCAGCCAGCGGCGCGGATCGCGTGCGAGGCTGACCCCCGCCATGGCGCCGAGGCAGATGATCACCGCGATCAGCGTCACCCAGTCCGGCCAGAAGCGGAAGCGGTCGTGCAGCCCTTCCAGCAGCACGAGCAGCAGCAGCAGGGTTGCCGCGGCGGCGCCGCGCGGCTCCGGCCGCGGGTCGGCGGATGCGGCCATCGCCTAGCCCGGCCCCAGCCCGATCAGCGTGGAGCGCGGCGGGATGCCGGGCTGGAATTGCGGCCAGCGCGTGCCGGGCCGGGCGAAGCTCTGGCCCGGTCCGGCGCCGGGGTGGCGGACGCCGGCCAGCAGCATCCCGCCCTCCGGCGGCAGGGCGAGGCCGCCGATCGTCGCCCCCCGCGGCGCGCCATAGACCGCCGCCGGCACGCCGCGCTGCGGCCCTTCCAGCGGCACCGCGAAGATCCCGGCGGCCTGGGCGCGGATCTCCCCGGCCAGGGCGGTGCCGATCCAGGCACGGCCCCGCGCATCGATGGCGACGCAGTCGGGGCGTTCGGGAAAGGCGCTGCCGGGCGCCAGGCCGCTGCCGCCGTAGCGCCCCGGCCCCGCCGGATCGCCGGCGGCAAACAGCAGCGCGCTGGCGGCCTCTGGCGCCGCGTGGTCGCCGCCGGCGGGCCGGATCTCCAGCACATGGCCGAGCGGGCTGCCCGCCCCGCCGCGGCAGGCGACCAGCAGCCGGGCCTGGCGCGGATCGAGGCCGAGGCCCGACGGCATGTCCATCGGGGTGCCGCCCGCCGCGCGCCCGGCGGCGGCGGGATCGCGCGCGGTGCCCGCCCCCTCCGGCAGCGGCAGCCAGCGCAGCGCCGCCCCCGCGACCTGCGCGACGAAGAGCGTGCCCTCGTCCAGCGCGTCCGCCGCGGTCCCGGCTCCGGCGGAGACGAAGCGATACAGCATGCCCCCCGCCCGCCGGTCGCAGAGATAGACCACCGCCTGTCCCGCCCCGCCGGTCGCGGCGGCGGCATCGCCATGCGCCATGCGGCCGAGCGCGGTGCGCTTCGTCGGCACCGATTGCGGATCGAGCGGATCGAGTTCGGCGACCCATCCGAAGCCTGCGCCATCACCAAAGCGCGGTTCGGCGGCGGCAAGGCGCCGCAGCCAGGGCTCCGCCTCGCCCTCCGCCAGCAGCAGGCTGCCCCAGGGAGTCACGCAGCCGCCCGAGGGGCCGAGCAGGCCGAGGACCCCGCCGCCTTCGCCCGCGGCGGGGCCGGAGAGGCGACACAGGGTGGAACCGCCGAGCCGGCGGCTCTGGAAGCCACCATCCACGGCGATCCAGCGGCCCCGCTGCTGCTCCAGGTTCACCAGCGAGGCGCCCTGCATGGCCAGAGCCACCACCGGCCGGTCCGCCGCGCCAGGCCAGGCCATGACGGCATCGACCGAAGGGTGCGCCACGGCGAGCACGGCGCGGGCCACGCCATCGGCCGCGCGCGGCGAGGCGAGGACGCCGCAGACCCGCGCGTCCCAACCGAATTGCAGCGCCGATGCCTCCGGGTCCGGATTGTCCGGGTCCCAGGCCGGCGCATCGCCGAGGACGCGGTCGCCCCAGCGGAGCAGCGCGTCGCGGCGAAAGCCGGGCGCCGTGCGGTCGTCCTGGCCGACCGGGATGCCAAAGCCCGGGGCTTGGGCGTGCAGCGGCGCCGGCGCGGCCAGGGCGGCGCCGGCCAGCAGCAGGACCCGGCGGCGCATCAGGCGGCGCTCTCCTCGATCGGCGGCGGCGCATGCACGCGCACCGGCGGCAGCGGCGCGGTCCAGGCCTCCACCTGCACCAGGCAGGACTGCGCGGAGGGACCCTGGCCGAGGCGCGAGGTGCCGATATCGGCGGTCAGCACGTTCGGATTGCCGTGCACGCAGAGGCTGCCGGGCACGCCGGGCTCCAGCGGGTCGAACCAGGCGCCCGTCGCCATCAGCGCGACGCCGCGCATGACCCGGTCGTCGAGGCGCAGCCCGCCGAGGCAGGCGCCGCGATCGTTGAAGACGCGCACCACCTGCCCCGCGACGAGGCCGCGCGCGGCGGCGTCCTCCGGGTGCAGCAGGATCGGCTCCCGCCCCTGGATCTTGTCGGCGGCGGCGACGCGGCCGGTATCGAGCTGACCGTGCAGCCGGGTGGCGGGCTGGTAGCTGAGCAGGTGCAGCGGGTAGTCCTTCGCCTTCGCCGCGCCGAGCCATTCGCGCGGCGCCTTCCACACCGGATGGCCGGGGCAGTCGTCGTAGCCGAAGCTGGCGATGGTCTCGCTGAACAGCTCGACCTTGCCGGAGGGGGTGTCGAGCGGGTGCTCCGCCGGGTCGCGGCGGAAGTCGCTGAAGATGGTGTAGGCCTCCGCCGGCGCGGGATCGGGCGTCTCGACATGGCCTGCTTCCCAGAAGCGGTCGAAGTCCGGCGCGTCGAAGCCGAGGCCGGCGCAGACCTGGCGCCAGCGCTCGTAGAGGTGGCGCAGCCAGGCTTCCTCGTTGCGCTGCTCGGTGAAGCGGTCGCGGAAACCCATCGCGTCGGCGATGTCGGCCAGCATGTCGTGGTCGTTGCGCGCCTGGGCCAGCGGCGGGATGGCCTGGTGCATGGCGCGGACGAAGCGGTCGCGGCTGGAGGAGGCGATGTCGTTCCTCTCGAGCGTCGTCGTCGCCGGCAGGACGATGTCGGCATGGCGGGCGAGCGCGGTCCACCAGGGCTCCTGCACCACGATGGTCTCGGGGCGTGACCAGGCGCGCAGGAAGCGGTTGAGGTCCTGGTGGTGATGGAAGGGATTGCCGCCGGCCCACCAGACCATGCGGATGTCCGGCAGCACGATGTCGCGGCCATTGGCCTGCAGCACCTCGCCCGGGCGTTCCAGCAGATCCGTCACGCGGCCGACGGGGATGGTCAGCGGTACCGGGTTGCGGGCGGTGGGGGACGACACGGCCGGCAGTTCGCGCCGCGGCGCGCCCATGCCACCCGAGCTGCCATAGCCGAAGGCGACCCCCTGCCCCGGCTTGCCGATATTGCCGAGCATCGCGGCGAGCGCGGTCAGCATCCACCAGGGCTGCTCGCCATAGTCGGCGCGCTGCAGCGACCAGGTGGCGGCCAGCATGGCGGGGGTGCCGGCGATCTCCCGCGCGAGGCGGATGATGGTTTCGGCCGGAACGCCGGTGATGGCGGCGGCCCATTCGGGAGTCTTGGGCGTGCCGTCCGCCTCGCCGGTGATGACGGGGCGCAGGCGGTCCCAGCCGGTGCAGTGCGAGCTGAGGAAGGCGCGGTCCTCCCGCCCCTCGGCCAGCAGCACATG
>JAIYAI010000620.1 GCA_027489135.1 Acetobacteraceae bacterium | reverse complement strand
TGCTGCGGCGCCTCGACTCGCATCCCTCGGCGGCCGGCATGCATGCGCTGGCCCGTGCGGTGCTGCTGCACCTCGGGGAGGATCCGCCGGATCTCGGGCGCCGCTTCCAGCGCGGCCAGATCGCCGGGGGCGACCTCGGCGAGAAATTCCTGCCCCTGCCGCTGTTCGAGGACCTGACTGTGCTGCAGGCCCGCGCCTTTGCACGCTTCGGTGCCGAGCCGCGGCTGCTGGCTGAATCCATCCCGCCGGATGGCGGGCATATCGGCCGCACCGAGCACTGGCAGGCGGAGGATGCGCCGAGCCCGCGCCGCCTGATGGCCTTCGGCAATTCGGTCTGCGGCACGGTCCATGCCGGCCAGGGGCTGCTCTCGGGCTGGCTCGCGCGCTGGTTCGCCGAGTACCGCTTCCACTGGCAGCCCGCGGTGGACTGGGCGGCGGTGGAGGCCGCGCGGCCCGACATCCTGCTGTGCCAGACGGTCGAGCGCTTCATGGCCCGCGTGCCCGAGACGTGAGGGCCCGGCCCGAGTCGGACGCTTGCTGGACATCCGCGGCGACCGGGCGCAGATAGCGCGCCTCCTGACGCCCCCCCATTCCGGAGGCCCGCCATGTCCTCGGCGTTCGACCGCATTGCTGACATCATCGCCGAGACCAGTGGCGTCGACCGCGACAAGATCCTGCCCGACAGCCATGTGATCAAGGATCTCGAGATCGACAGCCTCGACTTCCTCGACATCGTCTTCGCCATAGACAAGGACTTCGGCATCAAGGTGCCGGTCGAGCAGTGGACGCAGGAAGTGAACAACGGCAAGGCGGCCGCGGAGCACTACTTCGTCATGAAGAACCTGGCGACCCGGATCGAGGAGCTGGTCGCCGCCAAGGCGGGCTGATCCGGCATCACGGCCAGGGCAGCAGGTCCGATGCGTCTCGAATACTTCCAGATGATCGACCGCGTGGTCGCCGTCACCCGCGAATCGCTGCGGGCCGAGGCCATCGTGCCGAAGGCGAGTCCGGTCTTCGAGGGCCATTTCCCGGGCCATCCGCTGGTCCCCGGCGTGCTGCTGGTGGAGACCATGGCCCAGGCCGGCGGCTACATGCTGCTGCACCGGCAGGGGTTCGTGCGGATGCCCTTCCTGGCCTCGGTGAAGGAGGCGAAGTTCCGCAGCTTCGTCGGCCCCAGCACGCTGCTGCTGGTCGAGGCGGACCTCGTCCATGAGGGCAGCGGCTATGCCGTCGCCACCGGAAAGATATCCGCCGAGGGCAAGCGCATCTGCGATGCCGAACTGACGTACCGCGTGCTGGATTTCCCGGCGCCCGACCTCGCCACCGCCATGCGCACCCAGGCCAGGCGGATCGGGCTCGCCGTGCCGGACGACCTCGCGGGCTGAGCCGCCGCACCCGTCCGGCCGGGACGGCAGCGGCGTTCCGTCCCGCCGCGGGGCCGTTGCCGCGCATGGCGCGAGCGGCCGCGCGGCGATAGGAAGGGCCGCCGGTTCCACTCCGACTCGCTGGCCGGGCGACCCTGTCCCTGGCGCGGCCAGCCGGGCGCCCTTATCGAGACCCGCATGAGCCCTGACACAGCGTCACACCCCGCCGGCCCGGCCCCGCTGCCGCAGCCGGTCTGGATCACCGGCATCGGCCTCGTCTCGTCGCTCGGCGAGGGCGCGGCGCCGCATCTGGCCGCCCTGGCGGACCCGCCGGCGCCGGTGCTGGACGTGGCGGGCTTCGCCCCCTTTCCCGTCCATCCGCTGCCGCCCCTGAACCTCGACACGCAGATCCCGAAGAAGGGCGACCAGCGGCAGATGGAGCCCTGGCAGCGCCTCGGCACCTATGTCGCGGGGCTGGCGCTCGACGATGCCGCGGCGCGGCCGCTGGCCGCGGAGATGCATCTCGTCGTCGCCGCCGGCGGCGGCGAGCGGGACGTCGCGCTTGACGAGCAGGTCTGCAACGCCATCGCCGGCCTGCCCGCGGCGGAGGCCGCGCTGAAGCTGAACGAGATGATCTCCGGCGGGCTGCGGCCGACGCTGTTCCTTGCGCAGTTGTCCAACCTGATGGCCGGCAACATTTCGATCGTGCACGGCGTCACCGGGTCCTCCCGCACCTTCATGGGGGAGGAGCAGGCCGGGGCGGACGCGGTGCGCATCGCCGCGCAGCGCATCGCCGAGGGCCGCGGCCATGCCGCGCTGGTCGGCGCCGCCTACATCGCCGGCCGCTGGGACATGATGCTGGCCTATGCCGGTGCCGCCGGCGGGCTGTGGCGCGAGGCCTGGGTGCCCGCCGCCGCGCGCCAGGCGACGGGGGGCGGCATGGTCATGGGCAGCGCCGGCGTCTTCCTGGTGCTGGAGACCGAGGCGGCGGCCCGGGCGCGCGGCGCGACCGGCATCGCCAGGCTCACCGCCATCACCGGCACGGCGAGCCGTCGGCGCGGCGAGGACACCGCGCTGGCCGCGGCGCAGCGACTTGCCACGCCGCTGCTGCCGCGCCTCGTCCCCGGCTACGCGGTGCTCTCCGCCGGCTCCGGCATGGCGGGCTCCTACGCCGCCGAGCAGGGCTTCCTGGGCTGGCTCCGCGACCGCGGCCCGGCGCAGGGCGGCGTGACGCCGGTGGCCGACATGATCGGCCATACGGTCGAAGCGGCTCTGCCCGCGTCCCTGGCCCTGGCGGCGCTGGCCGTGCAGGCCGGCCGGGCGCCGCAGGCGCTGGTCAGCAGCTTCGGCATGTGGCGCGGCGAGTCGCTGGCCCTGGTGGAACCGATCGAAGGGGGCGCGGCATGAGCGGCGCCCGTCCAGAGGAGAATGCCGCATGAGCGCGACCCGGGACCATCTCGGCCGCCATGTGGTGGCGGTCACCGGCATCGGCCTGGTCACGCCGCTCGGGTTCGGCGTGCCGGAGACCTGGGCGGGGCTGGTCGCCGGTCGGTCCGGCATCCGCCGCATCTCCCGCTTCCCGACCGACCACCTGAAGACCACCATCGCCGGCCAGGTCGACCTCCCGGAGGACGCGACGCGGAGCGAGCCCCTCGCCTGCCCCGCCCGGGTCGAGCGCATGGGGACCATCGCGGCGGAGGAGGCGGTGGCGCAGGCCGGCTTCGCGGGCAGGCGCTTCCCCGGGCCGCTGTTCATGGGCATGCCGCCCGTGGAGATCGAGTGGACGCAGCGCCTGGCACTGGCCCGCAAGGTGCAGGGCAATGCCGGTGGCGAGGTCCGCTACCCGGACCTCGTGGCCGCGGCTTCCGGTGACCGCGACCTCTACGAGGGTTTCCTCTATGGCGGCGTCGGCGAGCGCATCGCCGACCGCTTCGGGGCGGAGGGCGCGCCGATCTCGCTGACCACGGCCTGCGCGACGGGCGCCTCCTCGATCCAGCTCGGCATCGAGGCGATCCAGCGCGGCGAGGCGCCGGCCGCGCTCTGCATCGGCGCCGAGGGCAGCGTGCAGGCGGAGGCGCTGATCCGCTTCTCCCTGCTCTCCGCGCTGTCCACGCGCAACGAGGACCCGGCCAGGGCCTCCCGCCCCTTCGAGAAGACCCGCGAGGGCTTCGTGATGAGCGAGGGCGCGGCGGCGCTGGTGCTGGAGAGCCTGGAGAGCGCGCGAGCGCGCGGCGCCGAGGTGCTGGGCCTGGTGCTCGGTGCCGGGGAGCGCGCGGACAGCTTCCACCGGACCCGCTCCAACCCGGATGGCGGGGCGATCGTCGGCGCCATGCGCGCGGCGATCGCCGATGCCGGGCTGCAGCCCGCGGACATCGACTACGTCAACGCGCACGGCACCGGCACGCCGGAGAACGACAAGATGGAGACGCTGGGCATGCTGGCGGTCTTCGGCGAGGGCAAGACCCCGCCGATCTCCTCCACCAAGTCGATGATCGGCCACACGCTCTCGGCCGCCGGCGCGGTGGAGGCGGCGATCAGCCTGCTGACCATCCGGCACGGCATGCTTCCGCCGACGATCAACCATGAGACGCCGGATCCCGCGATCCCGCTGGACGTGGTGCCGAACGTCGCGCGGCCGGCCAAGGTGCGGCGGGTGCTGTCGAACAGCTTCGGCTTCGGCGGGCAGAACGTGTGCCTCGTGCTGGGAGCCGCGGAATGAAGGCGTTTGTCCTGGCAGGGTCGGGGACGGGGGAAGGTCGGGGTGGGGGTGGCTGGCGTGTTGCCCATCCCGCGGCCACGCCCCTCCCGGCCTCCCCGCGTCAGGCGGGGGGAGGAGTGACCTGATGCGCGCCCTGCGTCTCTTCGGCGATCGTGATGTCCGCCTCGTCGACATGGACCCGCCGCCGCCGCCCGGCCCGGGCGAGGTGCGGCTGCGCATGCTCGCCGTCGCGCTGAACCACATCGACGTCTGGGGCTGGCGCGGCATGGCCTTCGCCAAGCGCGAGCTTCCCTTGACCGTGGGTGCCGAGGCGGTGGGCGAGATCATCGCCATCGGCCCCGGCGTGACGGGCTGGCAGGTCGGCCAGCGCGCGGTCCCCTACGGTGCCCTCACCTGCGGCACCTGCCGCTACTGCAAGGCGGGCCGCGACAACCTCTGCGAGAACGTCAAGGGCGTGAAGGGCTTCCACGTCGACGGCTTCGCACAAGGAGAAATGAACCAGGACGCGCGGCTGCTGGTGGCGGTGCCGGATGGCGTCGACACCCTCGACGCCGCCTGCGCCGGCATCACCTTCTCGACCGTCGAGCACATGTTCTTCGACAACGCGCTGCTCGAGCCCGGGGAGACGGTGCTGGTCCAGGCCGCTGGCTCGGGCATCGGCACGGTCGCGGTGCGCATCGCCAAGGCCATGGGCTGCACCGTCATCGCCACCGCCGGCGACGACGAGAAATGCGAGAAGGCCAAGGCCCTCGGCGCCGACCACGTGGTGAACTACACCACGGGCCGCTTCGAGAGCGTGGCGCGGCGCGTCACCGGCAAGAAGGGCGTCGACGTGGTGTTCGAGCATGTCGGTGCCTCGACCTGGGCCGGATCGCTGCTCTCGCTGCGGATGGGCGGGCGGCTGGTGACCTGCGGCTCGACCTCCGGCGTCTCGGCCGAGACCAACCTGATGATGCTGTTCCAGCGCCAGCTTCGGATCATCGGCAGCTTCGGCGCGCCGATCAGCCGGACGGCCTCGGGCCTGGCCACCATGGCGAAGGGAATCCGGCCCGTGCTGGACACGGTGGCGCCGCTGGATGGCTTCGCGGACGCGCTGGCACGGCTCGAGAGCCGGCGGGTCTTCGGCAAGATCGTCGTCACGCTGTAGGCGCCGCAGGGCCACCCCCACCCGACCCTCCCCCGCCAGCGGGGGAGGGCCTCCCCGGGGGCCTCTCCCGTACCCATGCCCCCTGCCCTGCAACGCCTCGCCGACGCCGTCCTCGCCGCGCTGATCCGCGGGGCCTTCGTCTTCGTGCGCGCGCTGGGGCCGGACCGCTCGGCGGCCCTCGGCGCCTTCGTGGCCCGCAGCCTCGGCCCGCTGTTCCCCGCCCACCGCATCGCCCGCGACAACATCGCGCATGCCTTCCCGGAGAAGTCCGAGGCCGAGCGCGCCGCCATCCTGCGCGAGGCCTGGGACAATCTCGGCCGCGTCGCCTGCGAATATGTCCACATGGACCGGATCTGGGACTTCGACCCGTCGCAGCCGAACAGCGGCCGCATCCGGGTCAGCGACGAGACGGCGCGCCGCTTCGAGGCGCTGGCCGCGGATGGCAAGCCCGCGCTGATCTTCGCCGCGCACCTGGCCAACTGGGAGATCCCGGCGATCGCAGGGCCGCGACACGGGCTGCCCTCCGCCGTGCTCTACCGCACGCCGAACAATGCCCGCATCGCCGCCGACATCGTGGCGCTGCGCACGCCGATCATGGGGCGGCTGATCGCCGCCTCCCCCGCCGCGCCGATCGCCATGATGGAGGCGCTGGACGAGGGGCTGCATGTCGGCATGCTGATCGACCAGCGCTTCGGCCGTGGCCCGCGCGTGCCCTTCCTGGGCCGGCCCGCGGCCTCGAACCCGCTGCTGGCGCGCCTCGCGCGGCGCTTCCCGGACGTGCCGGTGCACGGGGCGCGGGTCATTCGCCAGCCCGGCGGACGCTTCCTGCTGGAAATGACGGAGCGGATCGAACTGCCGTGCGGCGCCAACGGTCAGGTCGATGTCGATGCCGCCACGGCGCTGCTGAACCGGATCGTCGAGGGCTGGATCCGCGAGCATCCGGGGCAATGGCTGTGGATGCACCGCCGCTGGCGGTGACGAATCTGGTGCCGCCGCCGCGGGCCGTGGCGCGGCGACGCCCCTGACGTTTCGGCAAGCATTCGCTGCCATGGTTGTGCCGCCATCTCCCGCCCCGGCGCGATTTCCCCCCGCCGGCCGGACGCACTATCCAGGGGTTGCATTGGCGCGCCTGTCTGGAACCCACCCGTAGCCACCAAAGGAGGCGCAGCATGAAGGTCCTCGTCGTGGGCGCCGGCCCGGCTGGCCTGACCGTCGCGCGGGCATTGCGCCTCCGCGGCATCACGGTGCGCCACATCGATGCCATGCTGGCCCCGGCCACCACCTCCCGCGCGCTCGGCGTGCAGGCCCGCACGCTCGAGGTGCTGGAGAAATTCGGCCTGGCCGAGGCGCTGCTGGCCGAGGCGCACCGGATCGACGGCCTGGCCGCGCATCTCGGTGCCGGGGCACCGGTCCATATCGACCTGATGCCCGTGCACCCGCGCTTCCCCGCCGTAGTGCTCGCCCCGCAGACCGTCATCGAACGCCTGCTGACGGATCCCGCGAACCCGCCTGAGCGCGGCGTCGCCTTCTCGCGCCTCAGCAGCCACCAGGTGCTGCTGCACCATCCCGGCGACCGGGAGGAGGTGACCGAGGCCGACTGGATCATTGGCTGCGACGGCGCCCACAGCGCGGTTCGCCACGCCGTCGGCGCTGACTTCTACGGGAAGCATTACCCCTTCAACGCCGCGCTGGCGGATGGCCAATGCCCCGGGCTCGACCGCGGCCGGATCCATCTATTCCCCGATCCGAAGCGGCTGCTTGCCTATTTTCCGCTGCCCGGCGCATCCGGCACCGCGCCCTGGCGCGCCATCGCGCTGTTCCGTCCCGAGGAGCCGATGCCGCCCGAGGAGGCAGGGGAATCGCACTTGAGAAAATGGTGTCTTCTCGCGACGCGGATTGATGGACTCTTGTTCTCTCCGCAGGCTGCGGAGGAC
>JAIYAI010000083.1 GCA_027489135.1 Acetobacteraceae bacterium | reverse complement strand
GGCGACGGTGATCGTCGAGGGTCTGATGGGCGAGACGCCCTCCGGCTGGGCCTCGACCATGACGGTGATGCTGCTGACCGCCGGCGTGCAGTTCCTGATCCTCGGCGTGCTCGGGGAGTATGTCGGCCGCGCCTTCCTCTCGGCGAACGGCAAGCCGCAGGGTGTGATCCGGGAGGCGCACGGCCCAGCCGCGCGGCCCGGCGAGCCCCTGGCATGACGGCGCATTGGCTGGCGCTCGCCGCGGCGATCTCGACCTCCGTCATCGGGCAGGTGCTGCTGAAGTCGGGCGCGACGGGGGATGGCGGCTTCCTGGCACAGATCTTCCGCCCCAGCAGCATCATCGGCCTCGGCCTCTATGGCGGGGCGGCGCTGCTCTACATGGTGGCGCTGCGGAAGATCCCGATGAGCGTGGCGCTGCCCTGCACGGCGGCAAGCTACGTGGCGATCGCGGCGATCGGGTACTTCATGTTCGGGGAGCCGCTGGGCGCGATGAAGCTGGCCGCCATCGCGCTGATCTGCGGCGGCGTGCTGCTGCTGGCGGCGACGGCGTAGGGGCGACGCGTCCCCTCAGTAGTGGGTTACCCACGGACTGTTCAGCGCCGCCTCGATCCGCCGGTGCCGTGCGCGGATCGTGTCCGCCGGCACGGCGCTGACGAAGGCGTAGAAGGTCTTCGTCCGGATCGCGTCCACCACCCGCTCCCCCACCCGCTTCGGGTCGAGCCCCGTCGCCGCCAGGCGCTCCGCCAGCACGGCGGCATCGTGCGCACTGTCGCCCGGCCCGCCCAGATGATCGGGCCGGTTGCGCGCCCCCTCCGCGATGTTCGTCGCCACCGGCCCGGGGCAGAGCACGGAGACGCCGACAGGCGTGCCTTCCAGCTCAATCTCCAGCGCCTCGGACAGCGACACCACGGCGTACTTGCTCATCGAATACGGCCCCTGGTTGGTGCCGCGGCGGTTCTGGAAGCCGGCGACGGAGGCGGTGTTGACCACATGCCCTTCCTCCCCGTGCTTGAGGATGGCGGGGACGAAGTGGCGGATGCCGTGGATCACGCCCCAGACATTCACGCCCAAGGCGAAGCGCCAGTCCGCCTCCGGCACCTCGACCAGCGGCACCCCATGCATCGGCACGCCGGCATTGTTGCAGGCGATGTGCAGCTTGCCGAAGGCGCGCTCGGCCTCGGCCAGCGCATCCAGCACGGACTGCTCCTGCGTGACGTCGAGGCGCACCGGCATCACCCGCTTGTTGGTGCCGGAGAGGCCATGCGCCGCGGCCTCGACCGCCTCCTTCTGGATGTCGGCCAGCACGACGTTGGCGCCGGCCTCCGCGAGCGCCGTGGCGATGCCGAGGCCGATGCCGGAGGCGGCGCCGGTGACGATGGCGGTCTTGCCGGAGAGGTCATCCATGGTGCTGGCTTTCCCTGGGACGTGTGGCACGTATCCTTCCACATCCCGCGCCCGGCCGCGAACCGCCGCGCCCACAGGGCCGCGCCGTGGGGCGAACCGCTTGACCCGCAGCGCCAGCACGCGCGGGATGGCGGGATGCGCCGCCCCTTGCCCCTGCTGCTCGCCCTCGCCGCCTGCACCACGCCGTCGCCCGGCCCCGTCGCGGCCGCCGGCCCCGCCTGCCCCGCGGGTTTCGCCGAGGCCCGGCAGGTCAGCGCCTATTTCGGCCAGACCGTCGCGGATGGCACCCGCCGGGTAACGCCCGCGCAATGGCGCGCCTTCCGGGCGGAGGTGCTGACCGGCCTCTTCCCCGCCGGTTCCACCGTCAACGATGGGCGCGGCGCCTGGCGACACAAGGATGGCCGCATGATCGAGGAGGACACGAAGATCGTGACCATCCTTCTCCCCGCCGCCGAGACCGAAGATGCACTCACCCGCTTCCGCCAGGCCATCGCGCGCTACGTCGCCCTGCACCCGCAGGAGGATGTCGGCATCGCGCTGCACGCCCTCTGCGTCGCGGGGTTCTTCCCCGCGGACCCCGTCAGCAGGTGAAGCACGGCCCCGGGAAGCCGCGGCAGCAGGCCGGGCTGCACGCGCCCAGGGCCAGCACCGCAAGCAGCAGCGCGACCAGCGCTACCCGGGCCTGATGTCGAAGCGGCGAATGACGGCGCGCCATTTCGTGGCCTCCGAGGCGATCAGCGCGGCGAATTCCGCGGGGGTCGAGGCCCCGGCCGGCGTGCCGAAGCCGGCGAACACGGCCTGGACCTCCGGCCGCGCCAGGCTGCGCCGCACCGCATCCTCCAGCGCCGCGATCACCGGCGCCGGCACGCCCGCCGTGGTGACGATGCCGTAGTAGATGATCGCCTGCGCCTCCGGCAGCCCGGCCTCGGCGATCGTCGGCACATCGGGCATCGAGGGCAGGCGCCGCGGCCCCGTCACCGCCAGCGCCCGCAGCGTCTCTGCCTGCAGCAGTGGCACCAGCGGCGGCAGGCCGGAGAACACCATGTCGAGCCGCCCCGCCAGCAGGTCGTTCGCCATCTCCGCATTGCCGCGATAGGGCACGTGCACGAGATCGACCCCGGCCGCGGCGGCGAAGGCGGCACCGGCCAGGTGGTTCGTGCTGCCGACCCCGCTCGACCCGTAGGTCAGCGTGCCCGGCTTCGCCTTCGCCAGCGCCACCAGCCCCGCCACGTCGCGCGCCGGCAGCGCCTTGCCCACCGCCAGGATGTTCGGCCCGATCGCAAGCAGCGACACGGGCGCAATGTCGGCTACCGGATCGAAGGGCATGGACGGCAGCAGGAAGGGGTTGATCGAGAGCGGCCCCGGCGTGCAGACGGCGATGGTCAGCCCGTCCTTCGGCGCCTTGGCGACGACGTCGATCGCCAGGTTCCCGCCGGCGCCGGCGCGGTTCTCCACCAGCACCGGCTGGCCCAGGATCTCGGTCATCGCCGGCGCGATGGCGCGGCCCATCAGGTCCACCGTGCTGCCCGGCGCGAAGGGCGCGATCATGCGGATCGGGCGGGACGGCCAGGCCTGCGCCCGGGCGCGCGGCGCGACCAGCGCCGGCGCCAGCAGCGCCGTGCCGATCAGGGCGCGGCGGCTACTCATTGCGGATCCCCGCCTCGCGCACCACCGCGCCCCAGCGCGCCCATTCATCGGTCACCATGCGCGTGTACGCGTCGCGGCTGACATTGCCCGGCTCACCGCCGAGCTGCTGGATGCGCGCGACCACGTCGGGCTGGCGCAGCACCGCGGAGACCTCGGCATGGATCCGGTCCAGCACCGCGGCCGGCGTCGCCTTCGGCGCGAAGAGCCCGCCCCAGAACATCACCACATGGCCCGGCAGCGTCTCGGCGAAGGTCGGCACCTCGGGCAGGATCGCCGCGCGCTGCGCGCTGCTGATGGCGATCGGGCGGAGCTGCCCGGAATCGACGAAGCTGCGGGCCGAGACGGTGCCGTCATGCGCGAAGTCGACATCGCCACGCACCAGGGCGGTGAGCGAGGGCGCGTTGCCCGTATAGGGGACCAGGGTGAACTCCGTGCCCGTCTCCCGCATGAAGAGCGCCATGGTCAGGTGGTTGATCGCGCCGGTGCCGGGGTGGGAGACGGTGAGCTTGCCGGGGTTGCGCTTCGCCGCCTCGATCATCTGCGCCACCGTGCGGATCGGGCTGTCGGGCCGGACCAGCAGCAGCATCGGCGCCGACTGCGCCAGCACCACCGGCGCGAAGTCGCGCACGGGATCGAAGGTCGAGGCGCGGTTCACCAGCGGCGCGATGATGGTGGAGTTCGAGGTGTACATCAGCGTCGCGCCATCCGGCACGCTGCGCGCCACCTGGTCGGCGGCGACCAGGGTGGCGGCGCCGGGGCGGTTCTCCACCATGAAATTGGTGCCCGGCAGCCGCTCGTTCAGCTTGCCGGCGACGAGGCGGGCCATGATGTCGTTGGCCCCGCCCGGGGCGAAGCCGACGACGAAGCGGACCTGGCGCAGCGGGAAGTCCTGCGCGGCGGCGCCGGCGGCGGTCAGCAGCGCCGGCATGGCCAGCACGGCACGGCGGCCGATCATCGTCATGGTGTTCCTCCCGATTGGTGGCGGGATGGTTCGGGGAAAACACGGCGCGTGGCAATGGCCGGCGCTACAGCAACCCCGCCCGGTGGGGACACCGTCCCACAACAGCCTCTCCCGGTCGGGACACCGCCCTACAGCAGCCCCTCCCGCCGGAAGCTGGTCCAGCGGCCATTGCCCAGGATCAGGTGGTCATGCAGCACGATGCCGAGCGCCGCGGCCGCCGCCTTCACCTCCTGCGTCATCTCGAGATCGGCGCGCGACGGCGTGGGATCGCCGGAGGGGTGGTTGTGCACCAGGATCAGCGCGGTCGCGTGCATCTCCAGCGCGCGCTTCACGACCTCCCGCGGGTAGACCGGCGTGTGGTTGACCGTGCCGCGGGCCTGCGCCTCGTCGGCGATCAGGCGGTTCCTGGTATCGAGGAACAGGACGCGGAACTGCTCCACCTTCTCCCGCGCCAGCGCCGCGGTCAGGTAGTCCATCAGCCGGTCCCAGTTGTTCAGCACGGGCCGGTCGATCACCTCGGCCCGGGCCATGCGCAGCGCGGCTTCCTGCACCAGCTTGATGGCGGCGACGCTGTGGGGGCCGAGGCCGCGGGTCTGCATCAGGTCCTGCTGCGGCGCGGCCAGCACCGCGGCGAAGCTGCCGTAGCGGTTGATCAGCGCCTTCGCGAGCGGCTTGGTGTCGCCGGTCTTGAAGGCGAAGAACAGCAGCATCTCCAGCACCTCGTAGTCGGCGAGGCCATCCGGGCCGCGGTCCAGCAGCCGGTCGCGCATGCGGCCGCGATGGCCCTGCGGACCGGTGCTGGCGAAGGGCTTTTCGGCCGTCTCCCCGCGCGCCGCGCCGGACCATGGCTTGCGGGAGGCCTCGGACGGCGCGGGCGTCGGCGCGGGCAGGTCGAAGCGCTGCGGCGCCTCGGCGAAGCCCGTCGGCCGCACGCCGTCCCGCGCACCGGACCGGCGGCCGAGCAGCTTATCGAACCACATCGCGGCCCCCAGCAGGACAAGCCCTGCAGATAGCGCGAGTCCCGGGAATTACAAACGAATTCGTAATGACATGCGCCCGCTTCGCAGCGCGCGCGCGGCGCCCTACCCTCCCGCCATCCGGACCATGCTCCGCGCGCCGCGGCGCGCGGAGCATGGTCCGGGACGTCACCTGTGTCGCGTGATTCACGTCCCCGGCCACGCCGCCTCGGACGACCACGCTCAAGCAACCCGCGGGAGGGAAGAACCATGGATTTCACCGGCAAGGTCGCCATCGTCACCGGCGGCGCCAACGGCATCGGCCGTGCCGTCTGCGAGGGCTTCGTCGCCCGCGGCGGCAAGGTCGCGATCGTGGACCGCGACGCCGAGGCGGGTGAGGCGCTGGCCGCGTCGCTCGGCAAGGGCAACGCGATCTTCCGCGCCGCCGATGTGACCAAGGCCGCCGACATCCAGGCCTATGTGAAGGCGACGCTCGACGCCTTCGGCCGCATCGACTGCTTCCACAACAATGCCGGCATCGAGGGCAAGATCCAGCCGATCGTGGAGGTCGAGGAAGCGACCTATGACGCGGTGATGGGCGTCAACGTGAAGGGCGTCTTCCTCGGCCTGAAATACGTGCTGCCGGTGATGATCAGGCAGGGCGGCGGGTCGGTGGTGAACACCGCCTCCATCGCGGGGCTCGTCGGCACGGCGGGAATGAGCGTCTATGTCGCCTCCAAGCACGCAGTGAACGGCATCACCAAGGTTGCCGCCGGCGAGGTCGGGCCGCAGGGCATCCGCGTGAACGCCGTCTGCCCCGGCCCGATCGCGACGCGCATGGTGGCGGACATCGCGAAGCAGGTCTCGCCGAACCACCCCGAGAGCGTCGAGGCGAACTACTCGGCCGGCATTCCGCTGCGCCGCTTCGGCAAGGCGGAGGAAGTCGCGAACCTCGTGCTCTTCCTGCTCTCCGACCTCGCCTCCAACATCACCGGCGGGCAGTACACGGTCGATGGCGGGCGCACCGCGGTGCCGTCCTCCGGCATGGCGCAGAACCAGAACTAGGGAACCGCACCATGGCCGATGCCGAGATCGCCGCGATCCGCGCCATGCTCGCCGCGCGGCCGCGGCCGGCGGACCTGGGGGAGCGGCGCAAGCGCCTCGACGCGCTCTGGGGGGCGGGCGACCTGCCCCCCGGTGCGGAGATCACGCCGGTCAGCGCCAATGGCGTGCGCGCCGAATGGGGCAGCACGCCGGGCGCCGATGCTTCCCGCGTGCTGCTCTACCTGCATGGCGGCGGCTACATCGCCGGGTCGCTGACGAGCCACCGCATCACCGTGGCGGAGGCCGGACGCCTCGCCGGCATGCGCACCCTCGCGCTCGACTACCGCCTGGCGCCGGAGGAACCCTTCCCCGCGCCGGTCGAGGACGCCGTCGCCGGCTACCGCTTCCTGCTGGACCAGGGCATCGCGCCCGGCCGCATCGCCCTCGGCGGCGACAGCGCCGGCGGGGGGCTCGCCATCGCCACGCTGCTCGCCCTGAAGGCGGAAAAGCTGCCGATGCCCGGCGCGGGCTGGGTCATCTCGCCCTGGGTCGATCTCGAGAACAGCGGGGACAGCATGGTCACCCGCGCCGAGGCCGACCCGATGGTGCAGAAGATCTACCTCGACGAGACGGCGCGGGCCTACCTGAACGGCGCCGATCCGCGCGACCCGCTGGCCTCGCCGCTGCATGGCGACCTCTCGGGCCTGCCGCCGCTGCTGATCCAGGTCGGCGCGGCGGAGACGCTGCTCGACGACAGCATCCGCCTGGCGCAGCGGGCGGGCGCCGCTGATGTCGCGGTGACGCTCGAGGTGTGGCCCGAGATGATCCATGTCTGGCATCTCTTCCACCCGCAGCTTGCCGCGGGCCGCCATGCGCTGGCCGGCGCCGGGCGCTTCCTGCGGGAGACGCTGGCGGGCTGAGGCGGCGCGCCGTCGCGTCTCGGGCCCGGCTACCCGAACGCCCCGATCTCGTGCGTGATGGCGGCGCTGCAGCCGCGCACGAGATCGAACAGCCCGCGCATCGGCGTGAAGATCGCCGCGTGCTCGGCGGCGTAGCTCAGCCCCTCGCGCGGCGGCGCGGGTTCGTGGAAGTCGAGCCCCGCCACCGGGTCCGGCGCTGCGGGGAAGACCTCCGCCAGCAGCGCCAGCGCGGCGTCGACATCGAGCTGCAGGATGCGGCGCAGCACCGTCTCGCGCGTCGCGCCATGGCGGGGGCTGAACTCCGGCACCGAAACCGCCAGCAGCCAGATCCGGTGGATCAGCGCAAGCCGCAGCGCGTGCAGCAGCACGAGGCGATCCGGCATCTCCGGCAGGCCCGGCCAGGCGGCCCGCAGCGCGAGGTGATCGGCCTGCAGCCGCCGGAACAGCCGCCGCGCCTCGGCATCGAGGCCGAGCCCTTCGACCGAGCGCGCCACCGCCATCAACGCCGGCGCCCGGCCGGGCCTGCGCGTGAAGCCGGCACGATCCAGCCAGGGCCCCGGATCGAGCGTATCCACCACCGCCCGCAGCACGCCGATGTCGGAGCACGCCAGGGCGCGTAACGCCATCGCCAGCGCGCGACGGAAGCGCGGCGAACGCTCCGCGAGTTCGGCGAAGGTGTCCGGGTTCGCCGCCGCCGCCGCACCCAACCCGTGCAGCGTATTCGCCATCCAGCCGAGCTGCTGCAGGATCGCGTTGTTCGGGATGGCGCGAAGCTGCGAGGGATGGGTGATGCGCACCGGGCCGCCCATGCCGTCCGACTGCCGCGCCGCGGGGCGGCTGCCGGTGCGCTCCAACAGGCCGGGGCCGAAGGCGCCGAGGATCGCGGCATAGCCCGGGTCCTCGACCAGCGCCTGCATCTCCCGCCGGATCGTCGCGAAGAAATCCGCGGCGAAGTCGCTCTCGGCATAGACCGGGTCGTCCTGCTCGGCGGGCGGGGTGAAGACGTGCCGCGCGATGCCGGCGACGGTCGCCTCGGCCAGCGCCGGCGTGCCGAACAGCAGGTAGCCGTCGCCGCCCTGGAAGGCGGTCTCCTCGCGCAGCGCGAGCCCCGCCTTCGCCAGCGCCCGGCGCATCTCCGGGGGCGAGAGGTAGTCGAAGCGATCGGCGAGACTATCGGGGTGGCCGCCGCGGCCGACGCTCTCGCCATGCGTGTCGAAGAAGACGAGCTCCACATCCGCAAGATCGTGGCGGCGCAGCAGGTCGATCACCCGCAGCTTCAGGCGCTCGGCCAGGTAGCTCGCGGCAAGCTGGCCGACGTATCGGCCGGAATCGGAATAGCCGAATTGCAGGCAGAGCCGGCCATGCAGGCGGAGATAGTCGCGGAAATGCGCACTGCGCAGCGCCTCCTCCAGCACCCGCTCGCCGCGGTCCAGCGCCTCCGCCGTCTCGAAGAGCGGCGAGAGCTCGACATGCCGCTCCACCCCGAAGCGCTTCGCCAGCCAGAGCGCGGCGAGCAGCGTGTAGCCGGTCTCGGTTTCAGCGATCAGGAAGCGCACCGGCGTCGCGGCGTCGACGTGCTTGGCGATCTGCGCGACGGTCAGCATCAGCTTCGCCGCCGAGGCCTGCTCCGCCAGCAGCGCGCCGAAATCGACGGGCTGCGCCACGATCTCGCCGAGCGCCGCGTTGATCTGGCCGAGCAGCCCGCGCCGGCGGGCCATGTCGTCGGCGCTGTCGGCAATGCCGAGCCGCTGGCGCACCGCGTTGTGCACCTGGGTCGCGTTGAGCCGCGTATGGGTATGCGCGAGCGCCAGGCCATGCGCGACCAGCCCCGCCCGCGCGACGGCCAGCGCCCGGCGCGCCGCGTCGTCCGGCGCGGCGGCGATCGCGGCCTCGAACAGCGGCAGCAGCGGATCGGGCGTGGTCAGCGCGGCCTCGGCGTCGCCGACCAGCGCGGCGGCGAGGCGCTGCGTCGCCTCGGGCTCCGGCGTGGCGGGCACGGCGGCGCGCTGCGCCTCGGTCGCGGCGACGGCACGGGCGACGCGGTCGCGCAGCGCGGCGAGGGCCTCGCCCTCCCCCATCACCGCGTCCAGCTGCGCGGCGAGGCGTGCCAACTGCATCCGCTTCATCGTCAGCCGCAGGCCCAGCGTGTGCCACCAGCCGATATCGGTCCGCCCATCCGTGTCGTAGCCGACCCAGGAAGCGAGGATGACGGGCCTTGGCACCAGGCTCGCCCAGCGATCCGGCCAGACGCCCTTGGCGGCATCCAGCAGCGCGCCGGCCAGGCCATCCAGCGCATCGCGGCCACGGGCGATCGCCTCCGCCGCCTGATCGAACTCGTCCTGCAGGCTGGGCGGCGCGGGGCGGTGCGGCAGGCCGGCGGGCAGCGCGGTGCCGGATCCGGCGGCCTCGGCGAGCGCCGCCCCGGTGCCGCGCGGCAGGGAGAAGGTCGGGTGGGCGGTGAAGACCGCGGCGAAGCGCACGGCCTCCACCTTCGCGCGGTACTGGGCAAAGGGGATGGGGCTGTCGTCGGGATCGGGGCGGAGGATGCGGGCGGCCAGGGTCGGCAGGTCCGGGCCGCTGCCGACGCCGAGATAGGCGGCGATGCGCGCCGCCCGGTCGCCGGCGGCGCCCTCGGTCAGGCGGCGGACCATGGCGGAGAGGCTCTCCTGGTCCAGCCGTCCCTCGTCGATGCGGCGGCTGATGGTCAGCGCAAGGAGCAGGACGGGATCGCCGAAGGGATCCTGCTCGGCGGCGGCGCGGGCCTCCCGCAGCCGGGTCAGGAGGTCGTCCAGGGGGTCGGGGATGGCAGCGTCGGGCATGGCCCGATGCTGCACCTGCGAAGGGGGCGAATGCGAGCAAAAGGTGATGCAAATTGCGGTCAGGCGGGATCGTCGCGCAGCGGCCATGACCAAGCGATGGGCGCCGCGCCCAAGGACGCGGCAGCCCAGGGCGCGGCGCCGTAGGTCAGGCCATGCGGGCGGCCTGCAGCTTCTCCCACTCGGTCCGCATCATGAAGCCCGGGTCCTTGCGGCAGACCGCCTCGGTCTCGGCCATGATCTCCGCGTCCGACTTGTCGAGGTCGATCGGGTCGCCATGCGGCTGCGGCACGTGGAAGGGGCTGTCGAGATACATCTCGATCACGTTGCCCTCCGGGTCGGCGAAGTAGATCGACCAGGCATTGCCGTGGCTGACCTGGCGCATGCCGGTCGCGCCCTCGGCCAGGGCGCGATCGCGCGCGGCCCGCAGGTCGGACAGCGAGGGCACGGTGAAGGAGATCTGCATCACCGTGGTGTAGGTCGCCTCCTCCGGCCGGCCGGAGACGAGGACGACCTGGTGGTGCACGCTGGGATCGGCGGACATGAAGCAGATATCGGCGTTGAGGCGGGCGACGAAGCCCTGGTCCGTCACGGTCAGGCCGAGGACCTTGGTGTAGAATTCCTTCATCCGCGGCAGGTCGCGGACATAGATGCCCATATGGGTCAGGTTGGCAGCGAGCGGTTTGCCCATGGACGCGTCCTCCTCGGCGGGCCGCCATGCGCGGGCGGCCCGTTCCGTGGCGGGAGCGTCCGGCCGGGCGGCGGCGCACGTCAACCCCGGCGCGGCTTCCGCCCCACCTGCCTGACAGGCTCCTCCACCACCTCCGGCCCCGCGGCGCGCGAGACGAGGTGCACCACCGCCGCCCGCGTCGGCACGTCGAGCCGCCGGTAGTGGCGCAGCAGTGCCTCCTCGTCCGGGGCGAGCAGGCCAAGCTCCCCCTGCGGGTCCTCCAGCATCTCCGGCGGGATCAGATCCCCGGGCTCGAGGCCGAGCAGGAACCCCTCCTCCACATCCAGCACGGCGGCGAGGCGGCGCAGCGCGGTGCCGCGCGGCAGCCCGCCCTCACCCCGCATCAGCGCGTCGCAGGTGCCGGTCGGCAGGCCCGCAGAGCGGTCTGCCTCCGGACCCGTCAGGCCGAGGCGCTCCAGCCTGCCCTCGATGCGGGCGGCGATCTCCGGGTCGGTCTCCATGCCCGGAGGATAGCCGACATGCTACGCGCCGCGCGCCTGGCGAAGCGCTGCCTCGGCACGGTGGGCCATGGCGTCCTCGACCGTCGCGGTGACACGGATGCGGCCCTCGGTCGCGCTCGCCTCGGGCTCGCCCGTCGCGGCATCGAGGTCGGCGCCGGAGGGGCGGATGCCGGCGCTGTTCTCCGCGCCGACCGCCACGACCTCGATGGCGGCGCGGTCGACGCGGTATTCCTGCACAAGGTGCTCGACAGCCAGTTCCGCCTCGCGCCGCGTCGCGAATTCGCCAGTGATCCTGCTCGGCATCGGGGTCCCCCGCTGGTGTTGCGGGGGGTGAACGCGCCGGGTGGGCGGATGTTTGCCGGCTTGACCATGATTCACGCCGCGTGACGCGCGGATCATGGTCCAGGCTGTTGTCCTGTCGCCTGATTCACGCCTCGGTGAGTCCACCTCGGGCGATCACACGCTACGCGCCCAGCCCGCGCAGCGCCGCGCAGATCCGCTCCACCTGCTGGTCCGTCAGCTCGGGATACATCGGCAGGCTCAGCACCTGCTCCGCCGCGTCCTCGGTCTCCGCGCAGCGCGCGGGCCCGAGCGGCACGCGGCCGCGATAGGCGCCCTGCAGGTGCACCGGCACGGGGTAGTGGATGCCGGTGCCGATGCCGGCGGCACGCAGCTGCGCCTGCACTCCACCACGATCGGTGCAGCGCAGCACGTACTGGTGGAAGACGTGCTCGGCGCCGTCGCGGCGGACGGGGGCCGTGATGGGCCCGCCCTCCAGCGCCGCGTCATAGGCGGCCGCGATGGCGCGGCGGCGGGCATTGCCGGCATCCAGCACCGGCAGCTTCGCCCGCAGGATCGCCGCCTGCACCTCGTCCAGCCGGCTGTTCACGCCGACCATCGCGGAGACGTAGCGCTCCTTCCAGCCGTACTGGCGGATCGCGGCGATGCGCTCGGCCAGTTCGAAATCATCCGTCGCCAGCACACCGCCATCGCCGAGCGCGCCGAGGTTCTTCGTCGGATAGAGGGAGAAAGCCGCCGCCTGACCCAGCGTGCCGAGCTTCTGCCCACCCAGCATCGCGCCATGCGCCTGGGCACAGTCCTCGATCAGCGCGACGCCGGCCTTGGCGCAGGCCGCCAGCATCGGCGTCAGGTCCGCGGCCTGGCCGTAGAGCTGCACCACGATCGCGGCGCGGATCGGCGGCAGGCCCGGCGGCGGGTCCTCCAGCACGGCGCAGAGCTCGTCGGCGTCCATGGGGTAGGTGTCGGGATCGATATCGAGCAGCAGGGGCACCGCGCCCGCCATCTCGATCGCGGCGACGGTGGCGACGGCGGTGTGGGAGACGGTGGCGACCGTGCAGCCCTCCCCGATGCCCATGCCGCGCAGGATCAGCGCCAGCGCATCCGTGCCGTTGGCGCAGCCGACCGCGCGGGCGGTGCCGAGCCAGGCCGCGAATTCGCGTTCGAAGGCCTCGCCCTCGCGGCCGAGGATGTACCAGCCGCTGTCGAGGGCGCGGGCGACGGCGGCGTCGATCTCGGCCTTCTGGGCGCGGTAGCCGGCGCCGGGATCGGCCTGCGGGATCATGACCGGGGGAGCGTTCATCGGGGTCGGTCCAGGAAGGGCGGGGTCAGGTGTAGTCGGCCATGCGGGACCGATACCAGTCCAGCGTCATCCGCAGCCCCTCGTCCAGCCCCATCTTCGGGGCCCAGCCGGTCGCGGCGCGGAAGGCGCCGTCATCGGCGTGGTAGCTGCCGATGTCGATGGGGGCACGGTCGGCGGGGAATTCCTTCACGACGTAGTGACCGAGCCCGTCATTGGCCCGGACCAGCCGGTCCGCGATGTCGCGCAGCGAGGCCGGCGGCGGGCCGCCGATGTTGAAGACCCGGCCGTTCACGCCCTCGCGCGGCGCGGCCTCGGCGGCCAGCAGGAAGGCCTCGGTCACGTCGTCCACATGGGTCATGTCGCGCAGCTGCTCGCCGCCCCAGACCTCGAAGCTCTCATCCTCCAGCACCCGGCGGATCCAGATGCCGAGGAAGGTCTGCCGCGCATCCTTGATGCGCAGGCGCGGGCCGTAGCAGTTGGTCAGCCGCAGCGAGACGACGGGGCGGTGCAGCACGCGGCTTTCCAGCAGCCAGTACTGCTCGCCGGCCCATTTGGAGACGCCGTTGGCGTCGGGCGGGTTGACCGTGTGCTTCTCGTCGACCGGCAGGTATTCCGGCCGGCCGTAGAACTGGCGGGTCGAGGCATGGACGACGGTGGCGTTCGGCGCCGCCTCCCGCATCGTCTGGATCAGCCGCACCTGCGCCACGGCATTGACGTTGATGTCGGCAACGGGGTCGCGCTGGCCGCCCATGTGGCTGGTCTGCGCCGCCATGTTGAACAGCACCTCGGTGCCGGCGCAGAGGCTGGCCAGCTCGGTGTCGCGGATGTCGCCGCGGACGAGCATGACGGAGGCGCCTTCGAGGTTGGCGCGGTTGGCGCCGCCATCCTCCATCATCGCATCCAGCGCGGTGACGCGCGCGCCGTGCCGCGCCAGCGCGTGGCAGAGCGCGCTGCCGAGGAAGCCGGCGCCGCCCGTCACCAGCACCCGCCGCCCGCGCCAGAAGCCCGCCCTCTCGGCGTCCGTCATCCCATGCCACTCCGCATCGTGAAGCCTGCCGCCGGCGGCCCGGCGGCGATGCGTATATGTGTCGCCTGCGATTGCGGCGGAAGCGTGCCTAGTCCCCGGCCGTCCCGGGGCGATGCGTGGGCGGAACCGGGGCGGGATGTCCCTCGGCTTGCCCCGCCTCCCGGTGCGGCGCCTCCTCGCGCACGTTGCGCATGATCTCGACGAAGCCGAACAGCAGCAGCAGCTGGGCGAGCAGCATCTGGATGCCGGCCAGCAGCCGGATGCCATCATCGGTCGGGTTGATGTCGCCATAGCCCACGGTGGTCAGCGTCACGACGCTGAAATGCAGCGCGTCCGAGAAGCCGATATGCATCGGCCCGTTCGGCCCCTGGAACAGGTGCTCCCGCGAAAGCCCGTCGGCGATGCGGTAGAGGCAGCCGAAGACCACCGCCAGCAGGGTCCAGAGGCTGCTGTAGGCGGCCATGGGCACGATCAGGTGCTCCATGCGGCGCGTCACGGTGCGGAAGATCACCGCCATGTCGACCAGCAGGCGCACCACGTCGTCCACCGCGGTCACGCTGATCACCGCGATCACCGCCATCGCCGCGATCAGCGCGAATCCCTGCGCCTCGGGGTCCATGCGGTTGATCGGGGAGGAGAGGCTGATCACGCCCACCGCCGCCGCCACCGCGAGCCAGCGGGAGAAGTCGCCGAGATGCGCGAGGTCGGCGGTGCGTACCCCCTGCTGGGCATAGCGGCGCAGGCGGTCGCGCTGCACCAGGCAGACCACGACGAAGACCAGGATCGGGAGGGCATGGGCGATGACCAGCGCCCAGTCCGGCGCCCCCGGGAAGGCGGCGCGGCCGATCACGACATAGAGGCAGGCATACATGGCGAGGCCGGTGGCGGCGCCGAGCGAGAACAGCGCGCCATGCGGGAAGGCGAGGTAGAGCACGCCCATCGCCGCGGCCGAGAGCAGGGGCACCGTCCAGGGCAGCCATCCCCCCCGGTCGGCGATGGCGCCGGCGACCAGCAGCATCAGCACCAGGCCAACGCCGATCGCCATGGCGAAGGAGTGGATCTGCCGGCGCAGCCTGGTCCGCACCGCATACGCGGTGCGGCGGCGATGGCCCTCGGTGCCGGCGGCCTCCGGCGGGGTCACGTCCCGGTCGGGATCGCCGCGATCCCGGTGATCTCGACCCGCCAGGCGGGATCGACCAGCGGCGCCTGGATGGTCATGCGCGCGGGCTTCGCGGCCGGGTCGAGCCAGCGGTCCCAGGCCCGGTTCATCGCCGGCGCGTCCCGGATGTCGGCCAGCACCACGGTGGCGGAGAGGAGGTGGCGCTTGTCGGTGCCGGCCTCGGCCAGCAGCGCGTCGATCTGCGCCAGGATGTCGGCGGTCTGGCCCTCGACGTCGAGGCTGGTGTCGTCGGCGACCTGGCCGGCGAGGTAGAGCGTGTTGCCCTGCGCGACGGCGCCGGAGAGGCGCTGTTCCTCGGCGATGCGGCGGATGGTCATGCGGCGGTCCCCCCTCTGGCGGCAGCGGCGCCGCCCCTGGAGAGAGTCCTAACGCGGGACGGCGCCGCACACGATCCCTTGCGCCGCGCCGCGGATCGGGGTTCCGTCCCGGCGGGGCCGCCCGCCCCGCAGCCCAGGGACCCCGATGCGGCCGATCCTCGACACCATCATGCTGGCCACGCGCCACATCCTGACCGTCTTCTACCTCGGCCTGCTGGTGGCGCTGGCCTGCTACGCCGTG
>JAIYAI010000288.1 GCA_027489135.1 Acetobacteraceae bacterium | reverse complement strand
TGGAGCAGATGCGGCGTGGCGAGGGCGACATGGCGGGGGTGGTCTTCGTCACCTCCAAGCCCGTCGACGCCTTCGCCCGCGGGCGCTGGGGGGAGGGGTTCCGGTTCCTGCCGGTCGACATCCTGGATGGCGACTTCGTCGATCTCTACCTGCCCTCCACCCTGACGGCGCGCGACTATCCGGACCTGATCCCGGAGGGGCAGTCGATCGCCACCATCGCCGTGCCGACGATCCTCGCGGCCTACAACTGGGGCGCGGACTCGGAGCGCCACGCCCGGGTCGCGCGCTTCGTGGACCACCTGTTCAGCCGGATCGACCGCTTCAAGGGCCCCGGCTTCCACCCGGCCTGGCGGGAGGTGAACATCGCCGCAGGCGTGCCGGGCCTCAGGCGGCTGCCGCTGGCGCAGGCCTGGATCGACCGGGCCGCGGCGGCGCGGGCGGCGGCGCCGGCGCGGCGCTGACGCCTCAGGCGATCACCAGGATCTCCGCGCCGGTCAGGCCCTTGGCGCCGGGCAGGACGGCGAGGTCGACGGCGCTGGTGTCGTTGATGCCGTCGGCGTCCCAGCGCAGCAGGCCGGTGGTGGTGTTCAGGATGAACTGGGCGAGGAAGCCGTCCGGCGTGCCGGTGGCGTTGGCGGTGAAGCGGCCCTCGGCCGCCATGGTCATGCCGGCGACGAGATCGCCGCCGAAGCCGGCCGCGGAGACCTCGATGCCGTCCTGCTTGCCGTTGTAGCCCTTGATGGTGTCGGGCGGCCCGACCGGGGCGAGGTAGCGGAAGACGTCGCCGCCCTTGCCGCCGGTCAGCAGGTCGGCGCCGGCGCCACCGATGAGGGTATCGTTGCCCTTGCCGCCCGAGAGCGTGTCGTTACCGCCGGCGCCGTCGAGCAGGTTGGCGGCAGCGTTGCCGGTGATGCGGTTGGCGTCGGCATTGCCGGTGCCGGCGAGGGGGGCGGTGCCGGCGAGGATCAGGTCCTCGACAAAGGCGGGGAGGGTGCAGGAGGCGGTGGCGGTGACGGTGTCGTTGCCTTGGTCGCCGAACTCCAGGACAAGGTCGCTTGCGGAATGAACGGCATACCGGTCGTGCCCTGGCCCGCCCTCCATTCGGTCGGGAGCGCCGTTGCTTCTGCCTCCATCCACGGAGTCATTCCCCGCGCCACCTTCGAGAAGATCGCCACCTGCGCCGCCCAGGAGCGTGTCGTTGCCATCCCCGCCATCCAGGCCACCTCCACGCGCGCCCAGCACGACCATGGCGTTTGCCAGTTCATTGCCGATGCCAACCTGAAAGCTCCGCGGCAGGACAAGCACGAGATCCTCGATGCCGGGTGGCAAGGTGAAGCTGGGCTCGGCGGCGGTGGAGAAGCCTGCGCGGGTATGGATCGTGTCATGGCCGCCACTGTCGGTGACGGTGTCACCGATGCCGGCGAGATAGAGGTCGTCGCCGGTGCCGCCGATCAGCAGGTCGACACCGGAGGGTTCCTCGATGTCCTCAGTCACCTGAAAGCCGTCACGCGGGTTGAAGCCTTCGAGGGTGTCGTTGCCCTCGTCGCCGATCAGGAAATCATCGCCATCGCTGCCCTGGAGCAGATCATTGCCGGCACCGCCGGCCAGGGTGTCGGGAAAGAGGCTGCTGCGGACGAGGTCATCGCCACCCAAGGCTTCGACATGGGACCCACCGACGGCGTCGATCGTGTCGCCGCTCTCGGTCCCGAAGATCATCGCCATGGTCCACCCCGCACGTCTCGGATCAAGTTCACCCCAAGTCGGCGTCTTGATGGAACCACCAAGCTCCTGACCGGCATACCCGCATGCGTACTCGGTCTATTGCAACTCACTTATTCTCGCAGGCGCCGCCCCTCTGGGCTCGGCATCAGCCGCGGCCCGGCCCCCCCCCCGCCATGGTCGCGACGCTGAACGGGTTCCGCGGCACGCTGGACGACGTCGGGGGCGGGAAGGGCGTGACGGACCCCGTCTCAGGGTCGGAGGCGATGGCGCTGACGTAGCGGCGCCGCGCTGACCTCTAACGCGGGTCGGGTTCGACCTGCTTCGCCAGGCGTCGCGCCAGCAGGTAGCCCAGCATGCCGGAGACCGGCGCGGCCGGCAGCACCAGCACCCAGCCAATATGCGCCCCCTGCACCGCGAGGCCGAGGCCGACGCCGAGCATCAGGCCGCCCACCAGGCTGCCGATGACGCCGGCCGTCAGGCCGAGGACGAGGATTTCCGCGCGGGTGACCATGGCGGCGGGCATTAGGGATCGGTCCGGTGGCTTGGCAAGGCTTGGTGCTTGCCAAGGAGCGATCGTTCTTGTAATGTTCCCGGGCCAAGCACCCGGGGTGCGTCCGAATGCCGGGGAAGGGCAGCGTCTTTTCTCCGGCACATCGCGCATGTCCCTGATCTGCAACGTAAGTCTCACCGCGGGCCGGCTGCGCCCGGTTCGGGGCCGGATGCCGGGGCAGGGGGGAGCGATTTGTCCGGCGCATCGCGCAACCCCCTGATCCGACAGGGAAGTGCCCGCCGGGTTTGACAGCGCCCGCGCCACCCCCTATGCGGCGGCCTCCTTCCGGGAATGTGGACGGGTCCCAGGCCTTCGGGCCTCGGTTCGGCGCGCGCCCTCCTGGGCCCATCCGGGGCCCGGGACTACCGGGACAACATGAATGGCAGAAGGGCCGGACCCCGCAGACGGGCCGGCGACGCAGCGCATGACCAAGCGCCTCGAGAGCAAGTACAAGATCAACCGCCGCCTCGGCGTCAACCTCTGGGGCCGCGCGAAGAGCCCGATCAACAAGCGCGAGACCATCCCCGGCCAGCACGGCGCGCGCCGCAAGGGCAAGCCGACCGACTTCGGCGTGCAGCTGATGGCGAAGCAGAAGCTGAAGGGCTACTACGGCAACATCGGCGAGAAGCAGTTCCGCAAGTACTACGAGGAAGCGGTCCGCCGGAAGGGCGACACCTCGGAGAACCTGATCGAGCTGCTGGAGCGCCGCCTCGACAGCGTGATCTACCGCATGAAGCTGGCGGTCACGCCCTTCGCGGCCCGGCAGTTCGTGAACCACGGCCATGTGCTGGTGAACGGCAAGCGCCTCAACATTCCCTCCTACCAGGTCAAGGACAACGACCAGATCGAGGTGAAGGAGAAGTCGAAGCAGCTCGCCCACGTGCTGGACGCGGCGCAGAGCGGCGAGCGCGACGTGCCCGAGTACATGGAGATCGACCACCGCGCGATGCGCGGCCGCTTCCTCCGCGCGCCGAAGCTGGGCGACGTGCCCTACCCGGTGCAGATGGAGCCGAATCTGGTCGTCGAGTTCTACTCGCGCTGACGATCGGTCATCGGCCGGAACACGGGGGCGGAGCCGGAAGGCTTCGCCCTTTTTTCTTGCCCGCGCCCCCGGCATGATGGGGCATGACCACGCCCCGCTTCACGCAATCCGTCACCTTCCTCTATGCCGCCGACCCGGCGGCGAGCCGGCGCTTCTACGAAGGGACGCTCGGCTTCGTGCCGGTGCACGAGCAGGCCGGGGGCCGGATCGCCATCTACGACGCGTCGCAGGGCGGGCGCGGCTTCTTCGGCGTCTGCCCGGCGCGCGGTCCGCGGGAGATCGAGAACCCGCGCACCCCGGGCGGCGTGGTGTTCACCTTCGTCACGCCCGAAGTCGAGGCCTGGCATGCGCGGCTCATCGCGGCCGGCGCCGAGGTGCTGGGCCCGCCGGCGACCTCGGCCGAATACGGCATCACCGGCTTCTTCTTCCGCGACCCGGACGGCTACCTGCTGGAGATCCAGCGCTTCGAGACGCCGTCCTGGCCCGCGCCCGGGTGAACCAGGGCTCTTCGATTGGAGAGCAGATTCACGCCTCCAGGCGATCCCGCCTTCCGGCGATCTGCTCTACCGCGCCAGCAGCCACTCCGGCAGGCCGGTCACCAGCGTCACCGGGAACAGGGTGATCAGCACGACGGTGACCACCAGCATCAGGAAGAAGGGCAGGGCGGCGGCCGCGACCTCGGTCTGCTCCTTGCCCGTCATGGTCTGCATGACGAAGAGGTTGAACCCGAGCGGCGGCGTGATCTCCGCGATCTCGACCAGCAGCACGATGAAGATGCCGAACCACACCAGGTCGAAGCCCGCGGCCTGCACCATCGGGATGACGATGGAGGTGGTCAGCACGATCATCGAGACGCCGTCGAGCGCGGTGCCCAGGATCACGTAGACCACCGTCAGGATGGCGATGATGCCGTAGGGCCCGAGGCCGAGGCTGGCGACGCCGGCCGCCAGTGCCGCCGGGATGCCGGTGAGCGCCATGGCCTTGGTCAGGAAGGCGGCGCCGGCCAGGATGAACATGATCATGCAGCTGAGGCGCGTCGCGCCGTAGAGGCTGTCCTTGAAGTTGCGCCAGGTCAGGGTGCGGGTGACGGCGGCCAGGATGAGCGAGCCCAGCACGCCGAAGGCTGCGGCCTCCGTCGCCGTCGCCCAGCCCACGAACATCGTGCCGATGACCGCGATGATCAGCAGGGCGCAGGGGATGAGCTGTGCGGACTGCCGCAGCTTCTCGACGAAGGATACGCGGGGCTCCGCGGGCGGCTGCTTCTTCGGGTTCAGGATGGCCCAGACGATGATGTAGAGGCTGAACAGCGCCATCACGATCAGGCCCGGGATCATGCCGGCGATGAAGACCCGGACGATCGAGACCTCCGCCGCCACGGCGTAGACCACCATGATGATGGAGGGCGGGATCATGATGCCGAGGGTGCCGGCGGTGGCCAGGCTGCCGATGGCGACGCGCTCGTCATAGCCGCGGCGCCCGAGTTCGGGCAGCGCGATCTTGGAGACGGTCGCGCAGGTCGCGGCGGAGGAGCCGGAGACCGAGCCGAAGATGCCGCAGGCCAGGATGTTCACGTGGAGCAAGCCCCCCGGGATGCGCCTGACCCAGGGGCTGAGACCGTTGAACAGCTCCTCCGACAGCTTCGTGCGGAACAGGATCTCGCCCATCCAGACGAACATCGGCAGCGCGGCCAGCGTCCAGGACCCCGTGGCCTCCCAGTAGGCGGAGGCCAGGAAGAGACCGGGGGTGGGATGCACCTGCGACATCGCCAGCCAGCCCACGGCGGCGAGCGACATCGAGATCCAGAGCCCGGCGCCGAGCAGCATGCAGAGCAGCACGAGCAGCAGCAGGGCGAGCGTCAGCAGATCCATGGGCGCTACACCTCGGCCGAGAAATCGCCGGCCGCCGCGCGTTCCTCGGCGGCGACGACGTAGCTGGGCTTGTTGCCGGCAGCGACGGTGACGAGCTCATCGAGCATCGCCACCAGCAACAGGCCCGAGCCGAGCGGCATGGCGAGCTTCGGCACCCAGAGCGGGAAGGGCACGGTGCCCTGGGCGACCTCCTCGATCTCCCAGGAGAACATCATGTCCTGGAAGGTGTTCCAGCAGACATAGGCCATGATGAGAGAGCCGAGGGCGAGAACGCCGAACTCCATGACCCGCCGCCGCGCTGGGCCCAGCTTGTCGAGGAACATGCCGACCCGGATCAGCTCCCCGCGCTTGAAGGTGGCGGCGAGCGCGAAGAAGGTCGTCGCCACGCAGAGATAGGCGGAGATGTCGTCGGCGCCGGGAAGCTGCAGCTGCATCTCCCGCATCACCACCTGCGCCATCATCACCAGGAAGATGCCCAGCAGCGAGAGCGCGGCGAGGCCGGCGCTCAGCGCGTAGAGCCAGCCCAGCGCGCGCCGCACCATCAGGCCTGGCCCGTCGCGGCGCGATACTCGGTCAGCACGCGGCGGCCATCCTCGCCGGCGCGGGTCACCCATTCCTCGGCCTGGGTGCGGCCGATCCCGGCGAGGCCGGTGAGCAGCTCCGGCGTCGGCTGCATCACCGTCATGCCGCGGGCGCCGAGCGTCGCCTGCATGGTCTGCGCCGCCTCGTCGGACATCGCCCAGCCGCGGGTCTGCGCCTTCTCGGCGGCGTCCTTCACGGCCGCCTGCTGCGCCGCCGGCAGCGCATCGAAGACGCGGCGCTGGACGAAGATGGTGTTGAAGGTCCGGGTGAAGCCGATCGGCGTGAACACCTTGGCGAAGTCCCAGGCCGAGCTGTCGACGCCGGTTTGCGCGCTGGTCACCATGGCGTTGACCACGCCGGTGGCGAAGGCCTGCGGGATCTCGGCGGCCTGCACCAGGGTTGGCGTCGCGCCGAGCAGCGTGGCGAAGCGGTTGGTCATGGTGTTGAAGGTGCGCATGCGGGTGCCGCGCAGCGTCTCGATCGTCGGCACGGGCACCAGGGTATAGAGGCCGGAGGGCGGCCAGGGCACTTCGTAGAGCACCATCAGCCCCTGGCGGTTGAAGCGGGCCTCCACGAAGGGCCGCGCCTTCTCGCGGAGCGTGCGCGCCATGGCGGTGGAGGTGACGAGCTGGGGGATGCTGTCGACCTCGAAGAAGGGATCCTCGTTGCCATAGACGCTGATCAGCACCTCGCCGAGCTGCACCTGGCCCTGCTGCACGCCGCGCTTGATCTGCGGCATCGGCAGCAGGGAGGCGTTGGTGTGCATCTGGATCTGCAGCGCGCCGCCCGTGGCCTGCGCGATCTCGTCGACCATCTGCTTCAGGTTGCGGGTGTGGAAATTGCCGTCCGGATAGGCCGTGGCGCATTGCCAGCGCGTCTGTGCCCCGGCGGCGCCGGGCAACAGGGCAGGAAGGCCGAGACCGGCCGTGGCCGCGAGCAGAGAGCGGCGAGTTGGCGCCATGGCGCGAAGCCCCTTCTTCTTGGTCCGGCAGCCACCTTGCGCCGCGTGTCTCACGGCATGCAAGGGGGCGCAGCGGGCGGGCGGGGTGGCCCGGGACAGCGCCTGCCGATGGCGGGGGCAGGCGCTGCCGAAGCCTTGGTCAGACTCAGGCGCGAAGCTGATCCAGGAGCTTCTTCCCGTCCTCGCCGGCGCGCTGGATCCACTCCTCGGCCATGGTGCGGCCGATGGCATTGAGCTGACCCTGCACCTCGGCGGGGATGCCGCCGATGGTGAGCCCCTTCTCACCCAGCCGCGCCTCGGCGGCCTTCTGCGATTCCTCGGCCATCTTCCAGCCCCGCTCCTCGGCGCGCTTCGCCGCGGCCAGCAGCGCGTCGCGGTCGGCCGGCGTCAGGCCCTCCAGCGCGCGGCGGGAGACGAGGACGGCGTTCTTGGTCATGGAGAAGCTCGCCGGGGTGAAGACCTTGGCGTAGTCCCAGGCCGCGGTGTCGACGCCGGTCTGCGCGCTGGTGACCATCGCGGTGGCGATGCCGGTGGCGAAGGCCTGCGCCAGTTCCGCCTGCTGCACGAGGACGGGGTTCGCCTGCACCAGCGCGGCGAAGCGGTTGGTCATGGGGGAGAAGGTGCGGAACCGGCTGCCCTTCAGCACGTCCAGGCTGGTCATCGGCACCTGGGTGTAGAAGCCCGCCGCCGGCCAGGCGACCGTGTAGAGCAGGGAGAGCCCCTGCCGCTGCATCCGCGCCTCGATATAGGGGCGCTGCAGGTCCGCGAGGCGCTTCGCGGCGCGGAAGCCATCGACCAGGAAGGGGATGGCGTCGGCGTCAAAAAAGGGGTCCTCGTTGGAATAGGCGGTCAGCAGGATCTCGCCGAGCTGGACCTGGCCGCGCTGCACGCCGGTCTTGATCTGCGGCATCGGCAGCAGCGACGCGTTGGAATGCAGCTGGATGGCGACGCGGCCGCCGGTGTCCTTCTCCACCTCGCCCAGGAAGTCGCGGATGTTGCGGGTGTGGAAGTTCCCGTCCGGATAGGCGCTGGCCATCTGCCAGCGCTGCTGCGCCAGGGCAGGGCCGGCGGCGGCCAGCAGGGCGGGTGCCGCCAGCGCGGCACGGCGGGTCAGGCGGATCATCGTGAAGGCCCCCGGTGGTCTCGTTGAGGGCGCGATGAATGCGCGCGGCGCAGGGCCACGGCAAGCCTGGGTGATGCGCCCCACTTGTTGCGGTCACGCGGTCCGTGCGATGGCGCGCCGCCACCACGGGACCACGCGCCATGGGCCTGACCGCTGCCAGCCTGCATCTGCTCCAGCCCTCGGGGTTCGCGGATCCGGCAGCGCTGGTGGCCAGGGCCTATGCGAAACTCGGCTGGGTGCCGGCGAAGCGGGCCGAGGACGCAACCCGCCGGGTGGTGCTGCGGGAGGCGGGCGACTGGATCGCGGTCGAGGATGCCGCCTGCGCGTCGCTGGACGATGGCACGCTGAAGGAGCTTGCCGCGCTGCTGAGCCGCGCCGCCGGCAGCGCCGCCGTCGTCGGCAGCGTCGATGACGGCGATGCCTTCGCCTTCCTGTTCTACGACAAGGGAAGGCAGGTCGATGCAGCCGGCGACGACCTCGCCGAGGCCGGGGTGGCCATGCTCCGCGGCAAGCGCCAGGCGACGCTCTGGGCCAAGGCCCTCGCACCTGCCGTGCTGCGTCGCGCCTTCTCCGGCGACCCGCCCCTGCTGCCGGAGCCGAAGGTCTTCCTCGCCCGCGCAGCGGCGGCCGAGGCGGTGGAAAGCGCCTTTGCGGAGGACCGCCTCGCCGCCTGGCGCGACCTGGCGGGCATTCCGGTCGCGCCCGGCCCGGTGATCGCGGAGATCGGCTTCGTCGCGCGGCCCGGCGGGTCAAAGGCGGCCGGCGCGGCGCTGGAGGGGCGGAGCCTGCGTGTCCTCGATTCGCCCGATGACTGCCCCTGGCAGGAATTCCACCCCGCCCCCTGGCCCTGCGCGCCGGGCGCGACGGCCGCCTATCGCTGGCTCGTCACCTGCGCCGGCGGTGGGATCGATGGCGCGTCGCTGCATCTCGCCATCGACCGCGCGGACGGCGCCGGCTTCGCACTGCGGGAGGTGCACCTGCGCGCGCATCCCTTCTTCAACGGGCAGATGACCTCGATGACGCCGCTCGCCGAATGGACGCAGGCGGTGGCGGGCGAGGTCGTCACGGCAACACGGGCTGCGTTCGACCTGCCGGGCTTCGCGGTGCGGGCGCCGGCGCCGGGCAGCCGCGCCCAGGCCGTGCTGATCCTGCGCGTCGCGGTGGCGGCACCGGACGCGGGCGAGGCGACGATCCGCCCGGCCCTGCACGTGGCGGGGGAGGCTGCGCCGCTCGCGCTGCCGCCGCTGCGCCTGCGCGCCACCGCGCCGGCCTGGGTGCCGATCATCGCGCGCGATGTATCGGAGCCCGTCGAGGCGGAGGCGCTGCTCCGGCTGAATGCCCCGTCTCTCAGCACCGCCGTCGGCGTGCTGGCGGAGAGCCCGGCCGCGCGCCCGGCGATCCGCGCGCTGTTCGGGTCGGTGCTGGGCGCCTGCACCGGTTCGGTCGTGGCGACGCTGTCGACCGAGAAATTCATGACGCCGAGCGCCCATGTCGGGAAGGCGCGCCATGTCCTGCCGCTGGCGGAGCTTGCCGGCGCGAAGCCCTGGGCCGCGGTCTTCGACCCGGCGGCGCGGATCCAGACGGCGCGGCTCGACCTCGCCACGGGCGAGGGAGCGCTCGGCGGCCTCGTGCTGCAGGCGAGCCTGCGCGAGGGCACCGAGGACCCGGACGGCACCGTTACCGCTGCGCTCTGGCTGAAGCCGGAGGACGCGGCGGCGCTCGGGCTCGACGTCGCGGCGGTGCTGGCACGGTTCCGCGCCTGGATCGACGGCGCCGCGCCGCTGCAGGGCTGGGAGGCCGCCTGCGCCTGGCTGCCGCGCTTCGACCGTGCCGAGGCCTATGAGCACACGCCCTACGAGATCCTCGGCACCACGCCGGCCGCGCGCATGCGCATCCATGACGCCGCCGAGGCGCGGGCCTGGCGCCTGGAGCGGCTGAAGTTCGTGGCGTCGCGCCTCTGGCTCGGCCCGGCGCTGGTCGCGCGGATCGACCGCGCCGCACTGGAGGCGGTGGCGGAGGTCGCGCCCCGGGGCGAGGGGCTCGCGCTGATGCTGCGCCCGGGCCAGACGCTGACGGCGCTGGAGACGGCGCTGCGGCCGATCCTCCCGGAAGCTGGCTGATCAGCCCGCGCGATGGCGTCGACCGCCGTCGTCCCGCGCAGCCCGGCGCCGGCGATCCCCGCATCCGTGATGGCGCGGCTGACCGCGGCGAGGCCCGCGAGCAATCCGGGCCCCGACTGCGCGACGGTCAGGCCGCGCTCCGTCAGGCCATGCTCGGTCGCCCTCGTCGCTTGCTCGGCAAGCTGCTCGCGGCCCGGGCGCGTCCCACGCTGCGCGGCAGGCCTCGGCGCACCGCCACGCGACGCGGCACCTGATCGGGCCTGGCTGTCTCGACATAGGCGGCGAGGGCGGCCGGACAATCCCCTGCATCACGCTGCACCACGGCCCGGATCTGACCGTGCTCCACAGCGTCTGGGGCCCGAGGATGACGATCATGCCGCACAACCGCGGCATGTGGGCGGCGATCGGCATGCCCGACGGCTGCGAGGACAACATCTTCTGGCGCCGTATCCCGGGTGCGCCGGACGACAGGCTGGAGGCGCGGGGCGCCGAGGCGCTGCGCAAGCGGGACTGCGCGCCGCTCGGGCGCGACGTGATCCACTCCGTCACCAACCCGATCCCGCGCCTGACGTCCGCGATCCATGTCTATGGCGGCGACGTCTTCGCCGTGGAGCGCAGCGACTGGGATCCGGAGTCGCTGCGAGAGGGTCCCTACAGCGTCGAGAAAGCGCTGCGCCTGTTCGAGGCATCGAACGCGATGCTGGCGGAGATCCGGCCGTGCATGGCGGCCGCGTAGACCCTACGTCGCGCGATAGGCGTCGATCAGCTTCTTCCCGTCCTCCCCGGCGCGGGCGATCCACTCGTCGGTCATGGTGCGGCTGACCGCGGCGAGGCCGGCGAGCAATTCGGGCGTTGGCTGCGCGACGGTCATGCCGCGCTCTGCCAGGCGCTGCTCCGTCGCCTTCGTCGCCTCCTCGGCAAGCTGGTAGCCGCGTGCCTCGGCACGTTGCGCTGCGAGCCTCAGGGCGCGCTGGTCGGCGTCGTTCAGCGCCTCGACCGCGCGACGATTGGCGAGGACCGCGGTCTTGGTCATCGAGAAGCCGACCGGGGTGAAGACCTTCGCATAGTCCCAGGCCGCGGTGTCGACGCCGCCTGCGGCCGAGGTCACCATCGAGTTCACGACCCCGGTGGCGAAGGCCTGCGCCACCTCGGCCAACTGCACCAGCGTCGGCGTCGCGCCGACCAGCTGCGCGAAGCGCTGGGTCATGGTGTTGAAGGTGCGCATCTTGGTGCCGCGCAGCGCCTCGATCGTCGGCAGCGGCGCGTTGGAATAGAAGCCTGCCGGCGGCCAGGGCACCATGTAGAGCAGCATCAGCCCCTGCCGGGCGAAGCGCGCCTCGATATAGGGGCGCGAGAGGTCGTGCAGCCGGCGGGCCTGTGCGAAATTCGTCACAAGCTGCGGCACGGCGTCGACGTCGAAGAAGGGATCCTCGTTGGCGTAGGCGGAGAGCAGGATCTCGCCGAGCTGCACCTGCCCCTGCTGCACGCCGCGCTTGATCTGCGGCATCGGCAGCAGGCTGCCGTTGGTGTGGATCTGCGTCGTCACCCGCGCCTCGGTCGCGGTGGCGAGGTCGTCGAGGAACAGGCGGATGTTGCGGGTGTGGTAGCTGCCCTCGGCATAGGGCGTGGCCATCTGCCAGCGCGCGGCCTGCGCGCGCGGCATGGCCGGCAGGAGAGCCGCCGCGCCGCCGGTGAGGAGGGCGGCGCGGCGGGTGAGGGCGGGCAGGGTCACGGCGCGGTCCTTCCGGGAGTCTTGGGCCCGGAAGCATGCGGGGGGCACGGCGTCGCTTCAAGCGCCCGTCTGCGTGGACGGGCGCCATCCCGGATGCCCGCCTGCGGGGGGAAGGGGCGCCCCCGGCAGCTACAGCGGGTAGTCGCGCTCCGGATCGACGCCGGCGGCGGCGAGGAATTTGCGAAGCCCGCCCACTTCCTCCTTCGAGAGGCTATGGCGGGTGTCGTGCAGCCCGAGGGTATGGCCGTTCAGCGCGACCTTGATCTGGCCATGTCCGCCATGCGTCACGTCGGCGCCGAGATCCTCGAGTACCGCATGCACCTGCTTGGGATCGATGTTCGAGGAGACGGGGTGCGCGAAGAGCGCGTGCAGGACCTTGCGGTGGTGGTGGTTCATGAAGCGGGGCCTCTTCGGGCTGTTGATGGGGTCCGGAGGCGCGGCCCGATGGCCCCGCTTCCGATGACCCGATCAAAGCGCAGCCGGCAGCCCGCGTCGTTGAGGCAGGTCAACTATCCCGCCGAGACGACATAGGCGCGGAGTTCCTCGTTCTCGTGCATCGCCTCCTCGATCCGCGCCTTCACGAGATCGCCGATGGAGACGAGGCCGATGAGATGCCCGTGGTCGTCCAGCACGGGCAGGTGGCGGATGCGCTTCTGCGTCATCAGCGCGAGCGCCTCGGTCACCAGGGTCTTCGGCGTGACGGTGACGAGGTCGCGCGTCATCAGGCGCTCCGCCGGGACCATGCTGGTGCCCTGGCCGGTCTCCGCCATGCCGCGGACGATGTCGCGTTCGCTGATGATGCCGAGAATGCGGCGCGTGCCGTCCGCGACCAGCGCCGCACCGATGCGATGGCGCGCCAGGGTGCGGGCGACGCTGAGGATCGGGTCGTCGGGAGCGACGGTGACGACGTCGTTTCCCTTGGCACCGAGGATGGCCGAAATGATCATGCTCGCTCCTCCGCGGGCGGAGGCGGCGGCCGGACTGGCCACGGGCCGGCGCAGCACGCCGGCAGGGAGCCTCAGCCCAGCCCCGGCGGCGGCCATCCGCCCCGGTTCAACCGCATCATGGCCCGGGGTTCAGCCTGCGCGGGTGCGGGGCGCGGATGCAAGGAAAAGCGCCTGCCACACGACAACCTTTGCGTGCGGTGCACCGCGGCGTCCGATCCGCGGCGGCGCAGCCGAGGCGGTGAATCGGCCGCCCTGGACCGCGGCGTCCGATCCGCGGAGGCGCAGCCGAGGCGGTGAATCGGGCGCCCTGGACCGCGCGTCCGATCCGCGGAGGCGCAGCCGAGGCGGTGAATCGGCCGCCGCGACCTCTGCCTAATGCGGAGCGTCGGATTCCGGCCCGGTCGCAAGCTGGGTCTTCACCAGCTCCGCGAAGCGGCCGTCGAGATCGACCAGTTGTCGGAAGCTGCCGCGTTCGACGATGCGCCCGCCCTCGAAGACCAGGATCTCGTCCGCGTCGCGCACCGTGGAGAGACGGTGGGCGATGACGAAGGTGGTGCGGCCGTTCATCAGGGCCTTCAGTGCCTTCTGCACCCGGGCCTCCGTCGCGGCGTCGAGCGCGCTGGTCGCTTCGTCCAGGATCAGCACCGGCGGGTCCTTCAGCAGGGCGCGCGCGATCGCGAGGCGCTGGCGCTGGCCGCCGGAGAGGGAGGAGCCGCGTTCGCCGACCATGGTGTCGTAGCCGCGCGGCTGGCGGGTGATGAAGTCGTGCGCCTCGGCCATCCGGCAGGCGGTCTCGATCTCCTCCTGCGTCGCATCGGGCTTGCCGACCAGAAGGTTGTCCCGGATGGAGCGGTTGAACAGCATGCTCTCCTGGAACACCACGCCGATGTTGCGGCGCAGGCTTTCCAGCGACACGTCGCGGAGATCATGCGTATCGAGGGTAATGCGCCCCTCGACCGGGTCCCAGAGCCGCTGCAGCAGCGCCATCGCCGTGGACTTGCCGGCCCCGGTCTGGCCGACCAGGGCCACGGTGCGGCCCGGCGGTGCCTTGAAGTCCATGTCGTGCAGGATGCGTGGCCCGCCGGGATAGGCGAAGGCAACATGGTCGAAATCGACATCGCCCTTCGCGCGGGCCAGGGTCAGGGCGCCCGGCTTCTCCGGCACCGAAGACTGGGCATCCAGCACCGCGAAGAACTCGGCGATGGCGGGGCCGTGGAACACCAGGCGGGAGACGAAGCCCACCGCGCCCTCCATGCGGCTGATCAGCATGGTGGCGAAGCCCATGAAGGTGACGATCTCGCCGACCGTCGCCTTGCCGTCGAGGTGCAGGATGGTGCCGAGGACGAAGATGGCGATCACCGTCAGCGTGCTCGCCGCCCGGGTCATGACGCTGACCACGGCCCACCAGTTCAGCACGGGGAACTGGTGGTCCAGCACGCGGCGCACGATGTCGCCGAACAGCCGTGCCTCCGACCCGAGGCGGGTGAAGGACTGCACGACGACGATGTTGGACAGCGCGTCCTGCGCGTTGCCGGCCAGTTCGGACTGAAAGCGCTCGACCTCGGACTGGGCGCGGTCCGTCTTGCTGATGACATAGGCGACGATGATGGCGAAGACCGCGACCAGCCCGATCAGCAGCAGCCCGAGCCGCCAGTTCAGCACCAGCGTCAGCGGCAGCAGCACGATGACGGCGATGAAGGTGGTCAGGTGCTCGCGGAAGAAGGCGAGCCAGGTGGCGAACATATGGTCCGACCCGGCCAGCATCACCTTCATCAGCCGGCCCGATTGCACGTCGCCATGGAAGGAGAGCGGCATCGACAGGACGTGCTCGAAGAAGCCGCCCATCGCCAGCAAGCGGTTGCGGTGCGCCCTGCGGTCCGCGAGCAGGGAGATCGCGATGTTGGCGCCGATCGCCGAGAAGCCGACGGCGCACCAGAGCGCAAGCAGCTGCAGCGCCTCGGCCCAGACCTGTTCCCGCGGCGTGCTGGAGGCATGGGTCAGCACGTCGACGACGCGGCCGAACAGCACGGGTTCCATGAATTGCAGACCCGCGAGCGCCACGCTGGCGGCGGCCAGCCCGACCGCCACCCATTTGTCGGGGGCCAGCACGCGCAGCACGCGCGCATAGAGCCTGACCAAGTGCATGCCTGCGCACCCCCGCGATCATCCGGCCCGCATCACGGGCGGCCGGGCGCCGGTCGCGTCCCTACCGGGCGCCACCGGGAAGGGCAATCCCCATGCGGCGGCGCCTCCTCCCTTGCCCTCGGCGCCGCCTGCGCCCAGCTTCGTGCCAGACGCGCGCGGCGGCGCCGGGGGGCGCCCTGGTGCCGCCGCAGCGCGCTTGGCCATGCCGGGAGGATGCGGATGACGGGTTGGAAGGCCGGGCGACGTGCCCTGCTGGGTGCTGCGCTGACCGCGCCGGCGGTGGCGCGGGCGCAGGGCGACTGGCCGCAGAAGTCGATCCGCCTGCTGGTGCCCTTCCCGCCGGGCGGCGCCACCGACCTGCTGGCGCGGGTGCTGGCCGACCGGCTCGGCCCCCAGCTCGGCCAGACCGTGGTGGTGGAGAACCGGGGTGGCGCGGGCGGGTCGATCGCCGCGGAACTCGCCACGCGCTTCGAGCCGGACGGATACAGCGTCTTCTTCGCTTCGGTCGGCACCGCGGCGATCAACCAGCATCTCTACCCGCGCCTGCCCTACAGGCCGGAGGATCTCCTCCCCGTCGTGCTCTGGGCCGACCTGCCGAATGTCGCTGTGGTGGGGAAGAATTCCCGCTTCCGGACGCTCGCGGACCTCATCGCTGCGGCGAAGGCGCAGCCGGGCCAGCTCTCCTTCGCCTCCTCCGGCAATGGCACCACGCTGCACCTCTCGGGCGAGCTGCTCAAGACGATGGCCGGCATCGACATGCTGCACGTGCCCTTCCGGGGCGGCGCCGACGTGATCAACCAGCTGATGGCCGGGCGGGTCGATGTCTCCTTCAACAACCTGCCCAGCGCCATCACGCTGATCCGGTCCGGGGAGTTGCGGCCGCTCGGCCTGACCGGCCCGGTCCGCAGCCCGGAGCTTCCCGACCTGCCGACCATCGCGGAGCAGGGCTACCCCGGCTACCAGGCCGTGTCCTGGTTCGGCGTGCAGGTGGTGCGCGGCACCCCGGAGCCGATTCGGCAGCGGCTGAACACGGCGGTGAACGCCGTGCTGGCGGAGCCGGAGACGCGGGCGCGGATCAATCACATGGGCGCCAGCCCGCGCGGCGGTACGGCCGCGCAATTCGGCGCCTTCATCGCGGCCGAGAGCGCCAAATGGGCCGAAGTGATCCGCAAGTCCGGCGCAACGGTCGATTGAGGCCGTCGCGCGGCGATTGACGCGCGCCGCTGCCGCCCCCCATGGGGCGCGCAACCAGGACCAGGAGACCGCATGTCCACGTTCACCCGCCGCTCCGCCCTGATCGCCGGCGCCGGCCTGCTCGCCGCCCCGGGCACCCTGCGCGCGCAGGATGGCTACCCGAACCGCAGCATCCGCCTCATCGTTCCCTTCACCCCGGCCGGGACGACGGACATCGCCGCGCGCATCCTGGCCGAGCGGCTGACCCAGCGGCTCGGGCAGCAGGTCATCGTGGAGAACCGTCCCGGCGCGGGCGGCAATGTGGGCTCGGACGTCGTCGTGAAGTCCGACCCCGATGGCTACACGCTGCTGATGTGCACGGTCAGCAGCAGCGCCATCAACTACTCCCTCTATGGCGCGCGCATGCCCTACAAGCCGGAGGACCTGGCCGGCGCCGGCCTGATGCTGCAGGTGCCGAACGTCATCTTCGTCACCAACAGCCTGCCCGTGCGCACGTTGCGGGAGCTGGTGGACTTCGCCAAGAAGAACCCGGGCAAGCTGAACAACGGCAGCTCCGGCCTCGGCACCTCCCTCCACCTGACCGGGGAGTTGCTGAAAACGACCGCCGCGGTCGAGATGCAGCACGTGCCCTTCCGCGGCTCCGGCCCGATGCTGCAGGAGGTGATCGCCGGTCGGATCGAGGTGGCGGTGGACAACATGCCCTCCGTCATCGGCCATATCCGGGACGGGCGCCTGCGCGCGCTCGCCGTCACCTCCAAGGCCCGCAGCCGGGCGCTGCCTGACGTGCCCACCACGGCCGAGGCAGGCTTCCCGGCGGTGGAGGCCACCGCCTGGTTCGGCGTGCAGGTGCCGGTGCGCACGCCGCGCCCGATCGTCGATCGCCTGGGCCGTGAGATCGACGCGGTGGTGAAGGAACCGCAGACCGCGGCCCGGATCGCCGAACTCGGCGGCGAGAAGCCGGGGCTGACGCCGGATGGCGGCACCAGCCCGGAGACCTTCGAGGCCTTCATCAGGGCCGAGATCGCCAAGTGGGGCGAGGTGGTCCGCAAGTCCGGCGCGACAGTCGACCAATAGCCGGCCGCCGGCAGCAGGGAGGAAACGACAATGACCATCACCCGCCGCACCGCGCTGGCGACCCCGCTGCTGCTGCCGGCCTTGGCCCGTGCGCAGGAGCCCTGGCCGACGCGTCCCGTTCGCCTCGTCGTGCCCTTCACCCCGGCGGGCACGACCGACATCGTGGCGCGGCTGGCGGCGGAGAGGCTCGGCCCGCTGCTGGGCCAGCCCGTGGTGGTCGAGAACCGTGCCGGTGCCGGCGGCAATGTCGGCGCCGAGTTCGTCGCCCGCGCCGAGCCGGACGGGCACACGGTGCTGTTCACCACGATCGGCACCGGGGCGATCAACTTCGCGGTCTATGGCGACCGCATGCCCTACAGGCCGCAGGACCTCGCCGCGGTCGGGATGTTCACGCGCGTGCCGAATGTGCTGATGGTGGCGCCCGACCTTCCCGCGAGGACGGTGGCGGAGCTCGTCGCGCTGTCGAAGACGCGGCGCGGCGGCATCAACTACGGCACGGCGGGCATCGGCTCCTCCCCGCATGTCTGCGGGGAGCTGTTCAAGATGCAGACGGGCGCCGAGATGACGCATGTGCCCTTCCGCGGCAGCGCGCCGATGCTCACGGAACTGGTGGCCGGGCGCGTCGATGCCGGCATGGACAACATTCCCTCCTCGCTGGCCTTCATCCGTGACGGCAAGCTGCGTGCTCTGGCGACGACGGGCGCCACCCGCAGCCCCGTGCTGCCCGACGTGCCGACGATGCAGGAGGCTGGGTTGCCGGGCTTCGAGGCCACGGCCTGGTGGGGCATCTTGGCGCCGGCGGCGACGCCGCGCGCGGTGATCACCCGCTTCGGCCAGGCGGTCGACACCGTTGCACGCGAGCAGGGCTTCCGTGCGCGCCTGGCGGAGTTCGGCGCCGAACCGGCGGGGCTGACGCCGCAGGGCGGCTCGACGCCGGAGGCCTTCGAGGCCTTCCTCAAGGCGGAGCGGGAGAAATGGGCCGAGGTCGTGCGCCGTTCCGGCGCGCGCGCCGAGTGAGCCGGGAGGAGATGACCATGACCATCACGCGTCGCGGCACCCTGGGCGCCACGCTGGCCCTGCCGCTGGTCGGCACCGCCCGCGCGCAGCAGCCCTGGCCTGCCCGTCCCATCCGCTTCGTCGTGCCCTTCCCGCCGGCCGGCACGACCGACATCTCGGGCCGCATCGCGGCGGAGATGCTCTCCCAGCGCCTGGGGCAGCAGGTGATCGTCGAGAACCGCGCCGGCGCCACCGGCAACATCGGCGCGGAGATGATCGCGCGGGCCGAGCCCGACGGCTACAGCTTCCTGGTCTGCACGATCTCGACCGCCGCGATCAACTACTCGCTCTGGGGCGCGCGCATGCCGGTGAAGCCGGAGGACCTCGCCGCCGTGGGGCTGCTGATCAAGGTGCCGAACGTCGTCTTCGTGCCGGCGGCCTCCCCGGTGCGGAGCATTGCGGAGCTTGTCGCGACGGCGAAGGCGCGGCCGGGCAAGCTGAACTACGGCAGCGCCGGCAGCGGCGGGTCCCCGCACATGACGATGGAGTTCTTCAAGATGCGGACCGGCATCGACATCGTGCACGTGCCCTTCCGCGGCGCCGGCCCGATGCTGGTGGAGGCGGTGGCGGGGCGGCTGGATGCGGGCTGCGACAACATGCCGTCCTGCATCGGGCATATCCGCGACGGGCGGTTGCGCGCGCTGGCGGTGACCTCGTCCGAGCGGGCGGCGGCGCTGCCCGATGTGCCGACGCTGGCCGAATCCGGCATCCGCGACTTCGAGGCGACGGCGTGGTTCGGGGTGCAGGCCCCGGCGCGCACGCCGAAAGCCATCATCGACCGCATGGGCGCCGAGATCGACGCCATCACCCGCGATCCGGGCTACCGCGCCCGTATCGCCGAACTGGGCGGCGCACCGCCGGGGCTGACGCCGGGTGGCGGCACCACGCCGGCCGCGTTCGAAGCCTTCATCGCCGGGGAGATCACCCGTTGGGCGGAGGTGGTGAAGGCATCGGGGGCGCGGGTCGACTGACCCTTGTTGCGCCGCAGCATTCGCCTATCCTCAGGGCCATGCCCGCGCCCCGCAGCCTCGCCGCCCTCGAAGCCGACATCGCCCGCGACCTGGCCATCACCGCGCATCCCCGCGCGCCCTGGCTGAAACCGAAGACCGCCGGCGGCCTGCCCGTGCTGGACTGCCTGGTGGTCGGCGGCGGGCAGGGGGGGCTGGCCGTTGCCTTCGCCCTCAAGCGCGACCGGGTGGAGCGCCTGCTGGTCATCGATTCCGCGCCGGAGGGCCAGGAGGGCCCCTGGGTCACCTATGCGCGCATGCACACGCTGCGCAGCCCGAAGGACCAGACCGGCCCCGACTTGCGCACGCCGAGCCTGACCTACCAGGCCTGGCACGAGGCGCTGTACGGGGAGGAGGGCTTCGCCCGCCTCGGCTACATCCCGAAGGAACTCTGGAACGACTACCTGCTCTGGTTCCGCCGCGTCACCGGTATTCCCGTGCGCAACGGCGTCACGGCCGGCCGCATCACGCCGACCTTGACCGATGACGGCCTGCCCTGCCTCGCCATCGAGACCAGCGCGGGGCCGATGCTGGCGCGCAAGGTCGTCCTGGCGACCGGGCAGGATGGCGGCGGGCGGAACTGGATGCCGCCCTTCGTGGAGGCGCTGCCCCCGCCTCTCCGTGCCCATGCCTGGGACGCGATCGACTTCGACGCGCTGAAGGGCAAGGTCGTGGCGGTGCTGGGCGCCGGTGCCTCCGCCTTCGACAACGCCGCGGTGGCGCTGGAGCGGGGTGCGGGTGAGGTGCACCTCTTCTGCCGGCGCGAGATCGTCATGGACGTGCAGCCCTATCGCTGGCTGACCTTCGCCGGCTTCCTGCGGCATCTCGGCGACATGCCGGACGCCTGGCGCTGGCGCTTCATGCAGAAGATCCTGACCATGCGGGAAGGATTCACGCAGGAGACCTATGACCGCGCCAACCGCTTCCCGAACTTCCTGATGCATATGGGCCGGCCCTGGAGCGGCGCGCGGGTCGGCGCCGACGGCCGCGTGGCGATCGAGACGCCGCGCGGCCCCTTCACCGCGGACTACCTGATCTGCGGCACCGGCGTGCGGATGGATGCCACGGCGCGGCCCGAACTCGCGGCGTGCGCTGCCAACATCGCCACCTGGGCGGACCGCTACACGCCGCCGGAGGAGGAAGCGAGCGAGCGCCTCGGCGAGTTCCCGTACCTCGCGCCTGATTTCGCCTTCACGGAGCGACGCGCCGGCGAGACCCCCTGGATCCGCGACCTGCACTTCTTCGGCTTCGGGTCGCAGCTGTCCTTCGGGCCGGCGGGGTCCTCGATCAACGCCATGGCGATCGCGGCGCCGCGCTGCGCGGCCGGCGTCACGCGCGGGCTGTTCGCGGCCGACATGCCGCGGCTCTTCGACGAACTCTGCGCCTACGACATCAAGCAGGTGGCGCTGGACCCGGGGAAGCTGGCGGCGGAGTAGCGCAACCCGCCGCGAGCCGTACCGTCACTTCATCGAAGAGTATGCCGTCGGCACCAGGATGGTGCTCTGCATCTCGACCACCACGCCCTCGACGCTCTTCAGGAAGGCGTTCCACTCCGGGTCCTTGAACAGCGCGGCGCGCTTCGCCGCGCGGTCGGCGCCGTCGCGGTAGTTCCACATGTGCAGGACCTCGTTGGGCTGCGGCGATTCGCCGACCCAGAGGCCGACGTTCTTCGAGTACTTCTCCCGCACCGGCATGATCTTCAGATAGGCCTCGGCCCATTTCCGTGCCTGGCCGACCTGGGTGCGGTAGATGCGCATCTCGTAGATGCCGCCCTCCTGCTCGGGCGGGGTGATCGGCTTCATCGGGTGCATGAAGCGGATGTCCTGGCGCTCCAGCAGCGGCACGATGCGCGGCGTGTATTCCGTGGTCCAGGCCTTGTTCTTCTGCAGCTCGGCCCGCAGGCGCGCGCGTTCGTCCAGGCTGTCGTAGGACCAGATGTGCCAGACCTGGTTGAGCGTGCCGTGCTCCGGCGTCCAGTAGCCGTTGTTTACGCCGTAGTCGTTGCCGCGCGCGGGGCGGCCGATGGTGCGGGCGTATTCCAGGTATTCCGCCAGCTTGCCTGGCTTCAGCGTGTACATCCTGAGTTCGTTGATCATCGCGTCCTCCTCCTCTTAATGCGGTTCAGGCCAGCAACCCGGAAAGGGCGGGGTCGACACCCGCCACCACCCGACCCTGGGGCGCCGCGTAGCTTCCCTTCGTCGGCTTCGGCAGCTTCAGCGCCACCAGCCCCTCGATCATGCGGATGCCGCAGCGCATGCCGTCGAGCAGCGGCACCGCG
>JAIYAI010000490.1 GCA_027489135.1 Acetobacteraceae bacterium | reverse complement strand
GCTGGTTGCCTGGGGCGTCGGCCTGCCGCAGGCGGTCAAGCTCTCGGGCGGGGTCGGCAAGCAGGTGCTGCGCCGCGCGCTGGCGCCGGACCTGCCGGCCGCTTTGCTGGCCGGGAAGAAGCGCGGCTTCGCGGATTCCATCGGCACGCAATTCCGCGCCCAGGCGGAGACCGTGCGCGCCCGGCTGACCGGCGCCACGATGGCGGAGAGCGGCCTCTTCGACCTGGGGGCGCTGGCGCGCATGGCCGAGGAGCACGCCTCCGGCCGTTTCGACCACGCCCAGGCGCTCTGGCAGCTGCTCGTGTTCGAGGGCTGGCTGGCGCAGGAGGCCGGTCTCGGCGCCTCGGCCGCGCTCCCCGCCCTCGCCGCGGCGGGCGCGTGAACGAGACGACCGGCGGCGAAGCGCCGCCGGCACCGCGACCCACGAACGGCAGCGGCCCTACGGCACCGCCGGACAGCGTCCTCACCCGCACCGCGCGGGGCGCGGGCTGGGTGATCGCCTGGCGCCTGGCGACGCGGGCGCTGGGCTTCGCCAGCACGCTCGTGCTGGTGCGGCTGCTGTCGCCGGAGGATTTCGGGCTCGTCGCCCTCGCCGCCGCCTTCGCCGTCGCGCTCGAGGTCTGCCTCGAGATCGGCGTCGAGGAGCAGATCATCCGCACGCCGCAGCCGACGCCGGCGCTCTACCATACCGCCTTCACCCTTTCGCTGATCCGCGCCCTGCTCGTCGGCGCCATGGTGCTCGCGCTGGCGGCGCCGGCGGCGGCCTTCTTCGGCGACCCGCGTCTCGGGCCCGTGCTGGTCGCGCTCGGGCTGCTGGCGATGGCGGACGGGCTGATCAATGTCGGGGTCGTCGACTTCCGCCGCGACCTGGCCTTCGACCGGGAGTTCCGCTTCCTGCTGTGGCCGCGCGTCGCCGGCATCGTCGTGACCATCGCCATCGCCTTCATGGCGCCCGGCGAGTGGGCGCTGGTCGCCGGCATCGCCGTGAACCGCCTCGGCCGCGTCGTGCTGAGCTACGTGATGCACCCCTTCCGCCCGCGCCTGATGCTGGCGGAATGGCGGGCGCTCGCGGGCGTCTCCGTGCTGAGCTGGGCGATCGGCGTGGTGGGCATGGCGCGCGACCGCAGCGACAGCTTCGTCATCGGGCGCATGATGGGCACGGCGGAGGTCGGCATCTTCGCCGCCGGCGCCGAGATCGCCACCCTGCCGACCACGGAACTGGTGGAGCCGGTCGCACGCGCCTGCTTCCCGGGCTTCGCCGCCTCCGCCCGCGAAGGCGCCGACATGGCGGAAGCCTGGCGGCGCATCATCGGCCTCTCGGCGCTGGTCTCGCTGCCGCTCGGCACCGGGCTGTCGCTGGTGGCGGCGGACCTCGTGCACCTCGCCTATGGGCCGGCCTGGATGGCGGCGGCGCCGGTGGTGGTGGTGATCGGGCTGTCGGCCGCGGTCAGCCCGCTCGCCAGCGTCAGCCAGGCGATGCTGGGCGCGCGGACCATGCTGCGCACCATCCTCTGCGTGTTCCTGCTGACCATGGCGGTGCGCGTCGGGCTGCTGCTGGCGCTGACGCCGGCCCTGGGGCTGCTGGGCGCGGCGCTGGCGGTGGCGGCGAGCGGGCTGCTCGACAACGCGGTGCAGGTTGGGATCGCGCAGCGCAGGCTCGGCCTGCCGCCGGGGACGCTGCCGCGGGAGATCGCGCGGCCCGTGCTGGCGGCGGCGGCGATGGCGGGGCTGCTGTGGTCGCTCGGCCTCGGCTGGACCGGCGGCGCGGACGGCGCCGGGGAGGCGTTGTGGCGGGTGCTGATGGCGGTGCCGCTGGGCGCGGCCTTCCATGTCGCGGTCTCCGCCGCGCTCTGGTGGCTGGCGGGGCGGCCGGCGCGCAGCGCGGAGGCGGATCTGATCGCGGCCGTGCGGCGCGCGCTGGGCCGGGCATAGAGCAATATCCAGAGCAGCTTTTCTCCGTTCTGACGGATCACGCCGTGATCCATCAGAACGGAGGCTGCTCTACCCCTCGCCGTCGATGCGTTTCTTCCACTCCGCCTGGCTCGGCGTCTCGGCCGGGCGCTGCCACCGCATGTCGTAGAACGGGGCGTAGCGCTCGAACTCCGTGGCCACGCCGCGCAGCGCGACAATGGCGCTGTCGGAGAGATCGACGCGCAGGTCGCGCAGCATGTGCAGCGCGCCGGGGGCGGCGACCTTCAGCCCGGCGGAGCGTTCGGTGATCGGGCCGTCCGGCCCGTGCTGTCCGCCGGCGGCCCGCGCCCCTTCCAGCGCACGCAGCAGGCGCTCCGCCAGGGGCTGGTCCGCCGCGGCCTCGAAGGCGGCGACCATGGCGCGCACCACGCCCTCGCCCAGCAGGACATTGCCGCAGGCGACGCAGTGACTGCCCTCGGCCTGGCCCGACCAGGCGCGGGTGTTCGGCCCGGTATGGCCGATGGCGCGGCCCTGCGCGTCGACCAGGCTGATCTGCCGCCAGGCGAAGTCCGGGTCGGCGGCGCGCAGGCGGTCCATCACCTCGGGCGCGGACAACCCCTCCTCCCGCAGCAGGTGGATGCCGAGGCCGGCGAGGTGCGGGCTGGCGTAGCCCTGGCTCATGATCGCGCCGCGGCCGCCCGCGGCATGCGCGCGCGCGCCGCAGGCGAGGGAGAAGGTGGCGACGGCGACGCCGACCTCCCCCGTGCGGTCGCAGAAGCCGGCGATGGAGAAGGTCATGGCTTCG
>JAIYAI010000508.1 GCA_027489135.1 Acetobacteraceae bacterium | reverse complement strand
GTGGGCGGGGCGCGCGCCGACGTGGAATACCGCATGACGCCGCAACTCAGGCTCGGCGCGGCCATCCGCTACGATCGCGCGGCCAACTGGAACGAGATGCGCAGCCTGCTCTACCTGCGGTACCGGGTGGACGACCTGGATGGGCAGGGGCGTTAGAGCGTGATCGTCCGAGGTGGAATCACCGAGGACGTGAATCGCGCGACAAGACAATAGGCTACACCATGATGCGCGCTTCGCTCAGCGTGGATCATGGTCTGGTGTCCTGCCCGCGACGTTCGTGGGTTCACCCGCGAACGGAGCGGATCAGCAGGCCACTGAAACCATGGGCGAGTGGCCCGAGGACGCCGTCCGCAGGACTTCGGAATCGGGACACCAGAGCAGCCTCCGTCGTGATGGATCACAGCGTGATCCGTCAGAACAGAGACAAGCCGCTCTCGGTATTGGTTGTCTTGAGCCGGCGCGCTTGCGGAGATCCGTCCCGGAGCCGGCATCGGCGATCGGGATCGCCTGACGGCGGCCGGACCTGGTGGTGGATGGCATCTCGACCCGGCGGCGGGTCCGGCAAGGGCCTGCCGATGCAGGACTGCGACCGGTCCTGGCGCGGCCCCGCGGCAGCGGGGTGCCGCGGCGGACCGCGCCTCACCCCAGCCTCGGGTCGAGCCAGGGCCGCGGCATCGGCTGCCACGGCGTCGCGCGGGCTGCCGCATCCTCCAGCACAAGCCCGAGCCCCGCACCGGTGGGCAGCGTGGCGTTGCCCTGCAGGAAGCGGAGGTCATGGCCCCGCACGAGGGTGAAGAAGCGGTCGGTCTCGCCGAACTGCACCTCGAGCGGCAGGAGGTTCGGCAGGGTCGCGCAGAGATGCACGGAATGGGCATGGCAGACCGGGCCCGTGGGATTGTGCGGTGCGATCTCCACGCCGGCCGTCAGCGCCAGGGCGGCGATCCGGCGGATCTCCTCATGCCCGCCGGCATGCTTGATGTCCGGCATCAGCACGTCGTAGCAACCGGCCTCGATCACGGCGCGATAGGCCGCGAGCCCGGCCAGCGTCTCCGCCCCGGCGAGCCGCATGCCGAGCGCATTCGCCATGCCCCGCAGCCGCCGGATCTCGGCGTGGTTGGCTTCGGAGACCGGGCATTCCAGCCAGAACAGCCCGAAGGCCGCGACGTCGCGGATGAGCCGCGCGGCGCCGCCGGGCGAGAAGCGCCAATGCGCGTCGACCATCACGTCGATGCCGGCGCCAACCGCCTCCCGCACCGCGGCGATGCGCGCCAGCCCTTCCCCATAGGCCGCGCGCTGCGCCGGATCAGCCGCCTCCTCCCAGATCATCGGCTCGAAGGGCGCAAGCTTCACGGCGCGGAAGCCGGCGGCGACCGCCCGACGCGCCGCGGCGGCGAAACCGTCCGGCGTGCGCGGATCGGCGCCGCGGTTGATGTTGGCGTAGAGCGGCACCGCATCGCGCAGCGCGCCGCCCAGCAGCGCATGGATCGGCGCGCCCACCGCCTGGCCCGCGAGGTCCCACAACGCCTGCTCCAGCGCCGAGGCGACAGTGTGCGCGACGAGTCCGCCCGGCGCGTGCGGGATCAGCCGGGCGATGCGGTTGCGGGCCATCGGATCGGCACCGCGCAGCAGCGCGTCGAGCCGCGCGGCCTCCGCCGCCAGCAGCGGCTCCTGGTTCGCCAGGGTGCATTCGCCGAGGCCCGTGCGCCCGTCCTCGGTCCGCAGCAGCAGGAAGCACCAGTTGGTCTTCGGCGTGACGTTGACGCCGCAGAAATCGATCGCTGCGATCCGCATGTCCTGGGTCCCGAGATCGGCGTCAGGCGTCGTAGGCGACGCGGAAGCCGGTATGGCCTGCCGAGGTATCCGGCGCATGTCCGACCCGCGCGGCGATGCGATAGCGGTAGCAGTAGGAGTGGTGGCAGAGATAGGAGCCGCCCTTCATCACCCGCTCCGCGCCACGCGCCGCGACGGCGTTGCGCGCCTTGGCCGCGCGCGAGAGCGACCGGACCCGGAAGGCATCCGCGCACCATTCCCAGACATTGCCGCACATCTCGAAGAGGCCGTAGCCATTCGCCGGAAAGCTGCCGACCGGGGCGGTGCCGGCATGCCCATCGGCGGCGGTGTTGCGGTGCGGGAAGTCGCCCTGCCAGATGTTGCAGGGCAGCGTCGCCGTCTCGTCGGGCTCGGCCTGGCCCCAGGGAAAGCGCGCCGACGGATCGCCGCCGCGCGCCGCGTGCTCCCATTCGGCTTCCGTCGGCAGGCGGCCGCCGGCCCAGCCGGCGAAGGCGGCGGCATCGGGCCAGGCGATGTGGATGGCGGGGTGATCGAGCCGGTCGGCGACCGAGGACCCAGGCCCCTCCGGCGCCGACCAGCAGGCGCCATCGACGCGGCGCCACCAGGGCGTGCCCTCCGGTGCCGGCGCCTCGAGGCCGGGCGGGACGAAGGCGTGGAAGACGAAGGACCAGCCGAAACGCTCGGCCTCCGTGCGGTAGCCCGTCGCGGCGACGAAGGCGGCGAAGCGCCGGTTGGTGACGGCATGCGCATCGAGGCGGAAGGGCCGCAGGACGACGCGCCGCGCCGGCGCTTCGCCATCGGCGGCGAAGACCGGCGCATCGGTGCCGAGGATGGCCGGGCCGCCGGGAATAGGCTGGGCACAGCCGACATCATGTCCCGTGGTCCGGGCCATGTCCGCGCGCACCGCCTGCGCGGGTGCCGCGCCACGTGCCGGCACGCAGCATGGCTTCGGGTCCCCGGGGGTGGTCATCACGTCGCGCCGTGCCTGATGGGCTGCCGCTTTGGTTATGGCCCGCGCCCGGCCGCTCGGCTAGCGTCGGGGAAAGAGCGGGGGAGACGGGCCATGACGCCGACCAACATGCTGGTCATCATGTCGGACGAGCACAATCCGCGCGTGCTCGGCGCCAGCGGCCATCCGATGATCCGCACGCCGCACCTGGATGCGCTGGCGGCGCGCGGCACGCGCTTCAACGACGCGGCGTGCAACTCGCCGCTCTCCGTCCCCTCCCGCGCCAGCTTCGCCACCGGCCGCTACGTCCACCAGATCCGCTTCTGGGACAACGCGATGCCCTATGACGGCTCCGTGCCGAGCTGGGGGCACCGGCTGCAGCAGGCCGGGCATGAGGTCGTCTCCATCGGCAAGCTGCATTTCCGCAGCACCGAGGACGACAACGGCTTCGACGAGGAGATCCTGCCGATGCACGTCATCGGCGGCGTCGGCATGCTGCCGCATCTGCTCCGCAAGGAGGTCCGCCCGAGCAAGGCGGCGCTGAAGCTGGCGGCGGAGGCCGGGCCGGGCCAGTCCTCCTACCAGGACTATGACGAGGCCATCACCGATGCCGCGGTCGCCTGGATCAAGGCGCGCGCGGACAAGCGGGAGGGCAAGCCCTGGACGCTCTTCGTCTCGCTCGTCTGCCCGCATTTCCCGCTGATCAGCCGGCCCGAATTCTACAACCTCTACCCCGAGGACCAGGTGCCGCTGCCGATGCTCTACGGCGCGAATGAGCGGCCGAGCCACCCCTTCATCGACGCGCTGCGTATCGTGCAGTGCTACGATGAGGGCTTCGACAGCGAGACCAAGCTCCGCCGCGCCATCGCCGCCTATTTCGGCATGGTCAGCTTCCTCGACCACAATATCGGCCGCCTGATGGCGGCGCTGGAGGCGGCGGGGCTGATGGACTGCACGCGCGTCCTCTACACCTCCGACCACGGCGACAACCTCGGCTGCCGCGGGCTCTGGGGGAAGTCGAACATGTACCAGGATTCGGTGGCGGTGCCGCTGATCATGGCCGGGCCCGACATCCCGGCGGGACACGTCTGCCACGAACCGGTGACGCTGGTGGACGCCTTCCCGACCATCCTCGCCGGCGTCGGCGCGACGCCGCATCCGGACGACGCCGACCTGCCGGGCAACTCCCTGCTCGACGTCATGCGGGGCCTGACACATCCACGCGACGTGCTGAGCGAGTACCACGCCGTAGGCTCCATCACCGGCGCCGTCATGCTGCGTCGCGGATCCCTCAAGTATGTCCACTACGCCGGGATGGAGCCGCAGCTCTTCGACCTGCGCACCGATCCCTGGGAGACACGAAACCTCGCCGCCGATCCCGACTGGGCCGGGCCGCGGCGCGACTGCGAGGCCTCGCTGCGGCGGATCTGCGACCCCGACGCCGTGGATGCCCAGGCCTTCGCCGACCAGGCGGCGCGGATCGAGCAGGTGGGCGGCCGCGACGCGATCCTGGCCCAGGCGACGCATGGCTACACCCCGGCGCCGACGGCGGCCTGAGCATGCAGCGTCGCGCCCTTTTCGGCCTCGCCACCGCCGCCCTGGCCCGTCCCGCCTTCGCCGCGGGCTTCCCGGACCGCCCCGTCCGCCTCGTCGTGCCCTTCGCGCCGGGCGGCGGCACCGACCTGATGGCGCGCGCCGTCGCACAGGGCATGAGCGCCTTCTTCGGCCAGCAGGTGATCATCGACAATCGCAGCGGCGGCAACGGTACGATCGGGACGCAGTTCGTCGCGCAAGCGAGGCCGGACGGGTACACCGGCCTGATCGCCACCGGCAGCGAGCTCTCGCTGAAGCCGCTGCTGGAGGCGAACCTGCCCTATGACGCGGACCGCGACTTCGCTTCCGTCGTGCTGCTCGGCATCACGCCGGTGGTGATCGCGGTGCATCCGTCGCTGCCGATCACCGACATCGCCGGGCTGCTCGCCTATGCCCGGGCGCAGCCGCGCGGGATCGACGTGGCCAATCCCGGCAGCGGTGGGTCGATGCATGTCGCCTCCGCGTTGCTGGCGCTGCGCACCGGCATCGCGATCCAGCACGTGCCCTATCGAGGTGCGGCACCGGCAGTGGCCGATACGGTCGCGGGCAATGTGAAGATCGTCGCCTCCGGCCTGCCGCCGGTGCTGGCCCAGGCGCGACAGGGACGGCTGCGCATCATCGCCGTCACCACCCCGCGCCGCAGCCCCGCCATCCCGGACGTGCCGACGCTGGAGGAAGGCGGGATCACCGGCTTCGACATGTCGAACGCCGTCGGCATCGTCGTGCCGCGCGGCAGCCCGGCGGAGGCGATCGCGCGGCTCAACGCAGCCGCGAACGCCGCGCTCAAGGAGCCGGAGGTGCGCAAGATCTTCCTCGACAACGGCGCCGAGCCGCTCGGCTCGACGGTCGAGGAGCACACCGCCTTCGTCCGCCGCGAGCGCGAGCACTACCGCGAATGGATCCGGCTGACCGGGATCACGATGGACTGACCGGCGCGGGTGATGTGCGCCCTGCCCCGCCTCAGCTCCAGTTGGCACGCACGCCCGGTGGCGGCGAATAGGGCAGGTCGCCGCGCGCCAGCACCGCGGCGCGGCCGCCATTCGCCTCGACCAGCATCGCCTGGCGCGCCTTCACCATCCGGTCCACCGCCTCCGGGTCGAGCATCGCCAGCAGCCGCGCCTCGAGCCGCGCCTGCAGCGCCGCATGGGCGGGATCGCCGGCGAGGTCGTGCAGCTCCTCCGGATCCTCCTGCAGGTCGAAGAGCTGCGGCGGGTAGGTGACGTAGCGCACGTATTTGTAGCGTCCCTCACGCAGCATGAAGGCGCCCTCGCGGGACCCGGTGGCGTGGTATTCCGACAGGCAGGCGCGATCCGGCTCCGCCCCCTCCGCCAGGGCGAAGAGCGAGGCCGATCCCGCCGGCGGCGCCTCCGCGACACCGACGCCGTCGAGGATGGTGGCATAGACATCGGTCAGCGAGGCCGGCGTGCCGACCACCTTGCCCTGTGCGACGCCTGGCCCGGCCAGGATCATCGGGATGCCCGCCGCCTCCTCGTACATGACCGACTTGCCCCAGAGGCCGCGGGTGCCGACGTTGTCGCCGTGGTCCGAGCTGTAGAGGACGTGCGTGTCCGCGCTCAGCCCGCAATCCTCGAGGCAGGCGAGGATCTTCCCCACCTGCTCGTCGAGGAAGGAGACCAGGCCGAAATACCCGGCCCGCATCCGGCGCAGGGTCGCCGCGTCCTTCACGCTGGCGCCATAGGCCATGATGTCGCGGTAGTCCTCGATCGCCGGGTGGCGCGGCCATTCCTCCGGCGCGTACGCCTTGGGCAATGGAATGTCGGTGTAGCGGTAGTAGTGCTCCGGCGGCGCGGTCAGCGGGAAGTGCGGCGTGACGAGGGAGACGAAGAGGCACCAGGGCCGGTCCTGCTTCGCCGCTTCCTCGCGCAGCCAGACCTGGGCGGCGGCGGTGATGTCGCGGTCGTAGCGGGTGTAGTCGCTCTCCCCCGGACCTGCCATCGCCGCCATCTTGTAGGCACCCTGGCGCCTGGTCATGTCCTGGTCGCGGATCAGCGCCAGCAGGTCGCCCGTGCCGTCGATGACGTGCATGGCGAGCTCTTCCCGCGTGAAGCCGTGATCGTCCCCAGGCAGGCCGCGGAAATGCAGCTTGCCGATGGAGACCACGCTCCGCCCCGCGTCGCGCAGGGCGTGGTGCCAGGACCGGATGCTGCCCTCATAGGGATCGGCGTTGTCGCAGAACTTCCCCATGGCATGGATCGGCTGGCCCGTGGCCAGGGCGGCACGCGCGGGGACGCAGATCGGCGACGGCGTGGAGGCGGCGGTGAAGCGCGTGCCGCGCGCCGCCAGCGCATCGAGGTTGGGCGTCGTGACGAAGGGGTGGCCGGCGCAGCCCAGCGCCTTCGGATTATGCTCGTCGGACAGGATGAAGAGCATGTTGGCGGGCCGTGCCGGCATTCCTGTTCCCCCTGGTCGCCATCGCGGGACCATGCCTATCATCCGGCAAAATACGAAGACTGGCGAGATGGAGGGCGTCATGGTGGCCAAGGGGATCACGCGTAGGACTGCCTTGGGCGCGGCCGCCACGGCGCCGGCCTGGCTGCTGGCGGGCAAGCCGCCGGCGCATGCGCAGCAGCTCCGGCGCTTCCAGAACGTCACGCTCAACATCGCCTGCTGGGCCGCGCCCTATGCGCGCTTCATCGGCGACTACCTGCCCGCCTTCACCGAGGCGACCGGCATCAAGGTCAACTACGACACGCCGGGCTTCCCCATCTACAACCAGCGCGCCGACCTGGAGCTCTCGACCAAGGGCAGCGCCTATGACGTGCTGAACATCACCTTCATCTACACCAGCCGCTGGATCGGCGCGGGCTGGTTCACCCCGCTCGACGAGTTCCTCAACGACCGCAGCAAGACCCCCGAATCCTGGAACTTCGCCGACCTGCTGCCGGGGACGGTGCTGCCGATGAAGGACCGGGCGGGCAAGGTCTACGGCATCCCCTGGGTGGCCGACGTGCTGATGTCGGGCGCCGGCCGCTTCGACATCCTCAAGGCCCAGGGCCTCGGCATGCCGGACAATTTCGACCAGCTCGAGCGCGCGATGGCGGCGGTGAACGGCAAGGACGGGCTGCCGGCCTATATCATCGAGAACCACTACGGCTGGACCTTCGTGCCCTTCCTGCAGGGCTTCGGCGGCAACGTCTTCCGCAACCCGCCGGATGATCTCTACCCCACGCTCGACAGCGCCGAGGCGGTGGCGGCGGCGGAATACGTGGGCAAGCTGCTGCGCAGCTACGGCCCGCCGCAGGCGCTGGGCTACGACGTCGACCAGGCAACCAATGCCCTGAGGCTCGGCCGCGTCACCTATTCCAACAACAACCACGCCTTCCTCCGCCTGCTGGGCGAGCAGGGCAGCCGCGTGGCGGAGACAGCCAATTTCGGCCTGATGCCGGGCGGCCCGAAGGGCCGCTTCCCCGGCATCGCCTCCCATGGCTGGGGCATTCCCGTCGGCTCGCGCAACAAGGACGCGGCCTGGGAGTTCATCAAGTGGGCGATGTCGAAGGAACTGCTGGACCGCATGGTGGCGGAGAAGGGCTATGGCTCGATCACCCGCGCCTCCATCCTCAACGATCCCGCCTATCGGCAGCGCACCATGCTGAACGGCGTCGACATGACGCAGCTCTACATCGATACCCTGAACTTCGCGCAGCAGGGGCACATGAAGTACCGCACCGTGCACGTCTATCCGCAGGCGAATGCGCAGATCACCAAGGCGATCGAGCGCGTCGTGTCCGGCGAGATGAGCGCGCGCGAGAGCATGCGCCAGGCGCAGACCAACACCATCGCCGACCTGCGCCGGTCCGGCGTGCGGTTCTAGGGGCGGCGAAGGGGGGATAGACAGGCGCATGGCATCCGCCGTGGGGGGCTGGAGCGCGCGGCGCAAGCGCGCCTTCATGCTCGGCCTGGCGCCGGCGCTGGTGGTGCTGGGCATCGTCACCATCGGGCCGGCGGGATACCTGGTGCTGACCTCGCTGACGCCGCTCAACCTGACCATGCCGAACACGGCCTGGGACTTCTCCGGCCCGCACTACAACTACCTCGACCTCTGGGAGGATGAACGCTTCCACGCCAGCGCCTGGATCCAGGTGAAACTGTCGGTCGCGACCGTCACCCTGCAGTTGCTGGCCGGGCTCGGCGTGGCACTGCTGCTGAACCATGGCGGCCGGCTGCGGCAATTCGCCCGCACCATCTTCCTCGTGCCGATGGTGCTGCCGCCGATCGCCGTCGGCATCCTCTGGCGCGTGATGTACACGGTCGACATCAGCCCGATCTACCGCTTCATGGCCTGGATCCGCCTGCCCCTGCCGCCGATGACGACGGACCCGGACCTGGCACTCTGGGCAATCGTCATCGCCGACACCTGGGAATGGTTCCCCTTCACCATGCTGCTGGTGCTGGCGGCGCTGCAGATGATCCCGGACGCGCCGGTGGAGGCCGCGAAGATCGACGGGGCCAACGACTTCCAGATGTTCCGCTACGTGCTGTTCCCCTACATCGCGCCGACGCTGCTGGTCGCCGGGCTGTTCCGGCT
>JAIYAI010000774.1 GCA_027489135.1 Acetobacteraceae bacterium | reverse complement strand
GTCGGTGAGGTCGAGGGTGGTGGGGGTTATTGCGTCATGCGCCGCGGCGGTCTCCGCCAGCCCCGCCGTGTCCTTGTCGGCGACGAAGACCCGGGCGCCATGGCCAGCGAAGAGCCTGGCGGTGGCACGGCCGAAGCCAGTGGCGGCGCCGGTGATCGCCACCACGCGCCCGGTGAAGTCAAGATCCATGGCGGCGATGGTTGCACCCTGCCCCATGGGTGGCAATGTGGCGGGATGGACAAGGGGCAGGGCATGACGGAACCCGTGGTGATCTGGGGCGCCGGCGCGATCGGCGGCACCATCGGTGCGCATCTCGTCCGCGCCGGCCTCCCCGTGCTGTTCGTGGACCTGGTGGCGGAGCATGTGGCGGCGATCAACGCCACGGGCCTCGTCATCGAAGGCCCCGTCGCGCAGTTCCGCGTGCCTGCCCGCGCCGTGACGCCCGATGCACTGACCGGCCAGCACCGCCTGATCCTGCTGGCGGTGAAGGCGCACCACACGGACGGCGCGGTGCGGGCGCTGGCGCCGCATGTCGCCCCCGACGGCGCCGTCGTCTCCTGCCAGAACGGGCTGAACGAACTGGTCATCGCCGAGCATCTCGGCCGCGACCGCACCATCGGCGCCTTCGTCAATTTCGGCGCGGACTACCAGGCGCCGGGGCGGATCATGTACGGCAACCGCGGCGCGGTGGTGGTGGGCGAACTGGACGGCGCCAGCACCCCGCGCATCCAGGCGCTCCATGCAATGTTCCGGCTGTTCGACGCGGACGCCGTGCTGACGCCCAACATCTTCGGCTATCTCTGGGGCAAGGCCGGCTACGGCGCGATCCTCAAGGCCAGCGCGGTCGACAACGAGTCCATCGCCGACTTCATGGCCAATCCCGCGCGCCGCGGCCTCGTCATCGGCATGGCGCAGGAAATCCTGCGCATCGCGGCGGCGGAGGGCGTGACGCCGATCGGCTTCGACGGCTTCGACCCGCAGGCCTTCATGCGCGACGACGCGGCGGCGATGCAGGCGAGCCTCGACCGGCTGATCGCCTTCAACCGCGCCAGCACCAAGTCGCACAGCGGCATCTGGCGCGACCTCGCCGTCCGCAAGCGCCAGACCGATGTCGCGGCGCAGTTGGCCCCGGTTCGCGCGGCGGCACGGCGGCACGGGCTGCCGACGCCCATCGCCGACCGGCTGGTGGAGATCGTCACCGGCATCGAGGACGGGCGCCTCCGCATCGGCCCGGCGCTGGCCGACGACCTCTGCCGCCACGTCCCCGTGGGGGTGCCGGCATGACCGCCTGCGACCCGGTCAGCCTCGAGATCATCCGCGGCGCCGCCCGCGCCGCCCAGGCGGAGATGGAGGCGCTGCTCGAGCGCACCGCCATGTCCGCCTTCATCCGCGAGAAGAAGGATTTCTACACCGCGCTCTTCGACGCGCACGGCACCATGGCGGTGGGCAGCGACCTGCCGATCTTCGGCGACATCGTCGGCCCCGTGGCGAAGCACTTCCCGCTGGAGACGATGCGCCCCGGCGACCTCTACTGGTACAGCGACTGCTACGGGTCGCGCGGCGCGGTCAGCCATTCCAACGACCAAGTCTTCCTGGCGCCGATCTTCCTGGGGCAGGTGCGCGTCGGCTTCGTCATGGGCTGGGCGCATTTCTCCGACATCGGCGGGCTGCGGCCCGGCTCGCTCAGCCCCGATGCGACGGACCACTTCCAGGAAGGCATCATCATCCCGCCGGTGCGCCTGATGCGCGACGGCGTCACCAATGACGACCTGCTGCGCACCTTCTGGCGCAACGGCCGCTTCCCGGACCAGTCCCAGGGCGACACGCGGGCTCTGATGGCCGCGGTGCGCCTCGGCGAGCGGCGGGTCGAGGAGATCGCCGCGCGCTTCGGCGCCGATGTCCTGGCCGATGCCTTCCGGCAGTTGCTCGACCGCACGGAAGCCACGGTTCGCGCCAAGCTGGCGGCGACCTTCCCGGTCGGCACCACGCGCTTCGCCGACGCGATCGATTCCGACGGCCAGGGCAACGGGCCCTTCACGCTGCGGCTCGCGCTGACGCGCACGCCCGACGACCGCTTCATCCTGGATGCGACGGAGACCGACGACCAGGCGCCCGGCCCGGTGAACCTGCTGATGCACCCCGACGTGCCGGGCATGGCGCTCGGCCTCTACTTCCTGCAGGGCGAACTGGGGCAGGTGCTGAACGCCGGTGCGCCACGCGCGATCGACGAGGTGATCCTGCGCGAGGGCTCGCTGCTCGCGCCGAAACCCCCCGCGCCGCTCGGCCTGCGCGGCCTGACCATGATGCGGCTCCTCGCCGCGCTGCACGGGCTTGTGGCGGTGGCGAAGCGCGGCGAGGCGCCGGCGGCGCATTCGGCCTACGTGGTCATCGCGCTGCGGGGCACCGCACCCAATGGCAAGCCCTTCCTGCTCTCGGACGGCGTCGGCGTCGGCTATGGCGCGCGGCCCTTCGCCGACGGCACGGACGCCGTCTACTTCGTCGCGCAGGAGAACTACCCGGTCGAGTTCATGGAACTCTCCTACCCCGTGCGTCTGCGCAGCTATGCCATCAACCGCGATTCCGGCGGTGCGGGCCTGTTCCGTGGCGGCTGCGGCGTGGTGCGCGAATACGAGGTGATGGCGGAGCGCGCGATGCTCGCCGTGCGGGTCGACAGCGTGCGCAACCCGCCCTGGGGCGTCGCCGGCGGGCTGAACGGCGGCTCCGGCCGCGCCGTGGTGAACCAGGGCACGCCAGGGGAACGCGAGCTGCCGCCGCTGTCGGACGGTACCATCCTGGTCCGCGGCGATATCTTCCGGCTCGAAACGGGCGGTGGTGGTGGCTGGGGCCACCCCTTCGACCGCGACACCGCGCTGGTGCTGGAGGATGTGCGCGGCGGCTTCGTCAGCCCGGACGCCGCGCGTGCGGAATACGGCGTGGTGATCACGGGGGATGCGGTGGACGAAGCCGCGACCGCGCGCCTGCGCAGCGACCCGCCAACGCCCACGGGCCTCTTCCACCGGCGGGAGTACACCGATGCCGTCGCGTGATCTCATCGTCGCGGTCGATATCGGCGGCACCTTCACCGACATCACCCTGCAGGACGCCTCCACCGGCCAGGCCTGGACCGCAAAGACCCCCAGCACCCCGCGCGACCCGTCCGAGGCCTTCGTCACCGGCGTCCGCCTCGCCCTAGACCAGGCCGGCCGCCGCGCGGCGCAGATCGGCCGCGTCCTGCACGGCACCACCGTGGCGACCAACCTGATCCTCGAGGACCGCACCGCACCCACCGCGCTGATCACCACCCAGGGCTTCCGCCACGTGCTGGAGATCGGCCGCGCCGACCTGCCGCGGCGCGACAACCTCTGGGCCTGGATCAAGCCGAAGCGCCCTGTGCCCCCCTCCCGCGTCTTCGAGGTGCCGGGCCGCATCGGCCCCGGCGGCGAGGAACTCATCCCCTTCGACGCGGCCGCGATGCGCGCGGCCGCCCGCGCCGCCGCCGCCACCGGCGTGCGCGCCGTCGCGGTCTGCTTCCTGCACGCCTTCGCCAACCCCGCCCATGAACGCCGGGCGCTGGCGATCCTGGCCGAGGAGGCGCCCGGCCTCGCCGCCAGCGCCTCGTCGGACGTGCTACCCGTGGTCCGCGAATACGAGCGCAGCATGGCCACCGTGCTGAACGCCGCGGTGATGCCCGCCGTCTCCACCTATGTCGCGCGGCTGGAGGAACGCCTGGCCGAAGCCGGCATCGCCGCGCCCCTGCTGCTGATGAAGTCCAACGGCGGCGTTGCCGGCAGCGGCGCCATTCGCCGCGCCCCGGTGCAGACCGCCCTGTCCGGCCCCGCCGCCGGCGTGGTCGGCGCGCGCGCCATGGCCGAGGCCGCCGGCGTGCCGGACATCATCACCGTCGATATCGGCGGCACCAGCGCCGATATCTGCCTCATTGCCGGCGGACGGATCGGGCTGACACAGTCGGGCCGCGTCGGCCCCTGGCCGCTGCCCCTGCCCATGGTCGACATGGTGACCATCGGCGCGGGCGGCGGGTCCCTCGCCCGCGTCGGTCCCAAGGGCGCGGGGGGCGGCGCGCTGACCGTCGGCCCGGCCAGCGCCGGTGCCGATCCCGGCCCGGCCTGCTACGGCAAGGGCGGCACGGAACCCACGGTGACGGATGCGCACATCGTGCTCGGCCACCTCCCGCCCAGCCTGCTCGGCGGGCGGATGGCCCTGGATCCGGAACGCGCGCGCCGCGCCGTGCAGGAGCATGTGGCGACACCGCTCGGCCTCTCCCTGGAGGACGCGGCGCGCGGCATCCTCGCCATCGCCGACAACAACATGGTCGGCGCCATCCGCATCGTCTCGGTCGAGCGCGGGCACGACCCGCGCGGCTTCGCCCTCGTCCCCTTCGGCGGCGCCGGGCCGCTGCATGGCTGCGCCCTGGCGGAGCTTCTCGGCATCACCACCGTCCTGATCCCCCCCGCGCCCGGCGTGCTCTGTGCCCAGGGGCTGCTCGCGGCGGACCTGAAGGCGGAGTTCAGCCGCACCATCGCGACGCCCCTGGACCAGGCCGATCCCGCCGCGCTGGAGGCCGCCTTCGCAGGCCTCGAGGCCGAGGCCGCCGCCTGGTTCGCCGCCGAAGCCGTCGCCGAGCCGGACCGCACCACCACCCGTGTCGCGCTGATGCGCTATGCCGAGCAGGGCTTCGAACTCGCCGTCCCCTTCGGCCCCCGCGATGCGCTGGCGGCAGGCTTCGCCGCAGCGCACCGCGCCCTCTACGGCTTCGACCTTCCCAACATCGCGATCGAGATCGTGACGCTGCGCGTCGAGGCGGCGGGGCGCATCCCCTCGCCCGCGCCCATGCCGCCGCCGGCCAGCGGGACGGCGGCGGATGCCCGGATCGGCTCGCAGCCCATGGCACTGCGCGACGGCATGGCGGAGGCGCCGATCCTGGACCGCGCCCGGCTCGGCGCCGGCGCCGCTCTGGACGGCCCGGCCATCATCGTGCAGCTCGACGCGACGACGCTGGTCGCGCCGGGCTGGCGCGCGACGGTCGATGCATCCGGCGCCTTGCTGCTGCGACGGCACGGGGGCGGCTGAAACGAGGCTGACACAATTGTCCGCTGGACGCGACGCGGCGCCTTCCGGCAGTGTTGCGCCGCAACAGGACCCTGGACCATGCCGCGCCGAGCCAAGCCGACCCATGTGTTGACGCGCCTCGCGCGCCGCTGGATCGCCGACGCCGCGGGCCGCGACAAGGCGCCGGTCCTCTCGCCGCTGGCGGAGGATCTGCGCCAGGCCCTGCAGGCGCTGCGCGCCGGACGCGCCGCGCTGGCGGCGGAGGCCCTGCACCGCGCCGGGCATCCGCTGCGCGGCGTCGCGTCCCAGGCGCTGGCAGCCGCGCGCCGCGCGCTCGCTGCCGGCAACCGCACGGCGGCAGAAGCCGCGCTGGCGCGGGCGCTGCTCGCCGCCGTCTGACCCCTTCCGCCTTTCGGAGATCCACGACCGTGAACGAGGACGACGTCCGCAGCCGCGCCTTCGCCATGCCGCTGACCAGCCCGGCCTATCCGGTCGGGCCCTATCGCTTCGTCAACCGCGAATTCCTGATCATCACCTACCGCACCGATCCCGCGAAGCTGCGCGCCCTGGTGCCGGAGCCGCTCCAACTCGAGGGCGATCCGCTGGTGAAGTTCGAGTTCATCCGCATGCCGGACAGCACCGGCTTCGGCGACTACACCGAAAGCGGCCAGGTGATCCCGGTGACCTTCCAGGGGAAGAAGGGCGCCTACAGCCACTGCATGTTCCTCGACGACCATCCGCCGATCGCGGGTGGGCGCGAGCTCTGGGGCTTCCCGAAGAAGCTGGCGAAGCCGACCCTGAAGGCGGAAATCGACACGCTGGTCGGCACGCTGGACTACGGGCCGGTGCGCGTCGCGCTCGGCACCATGGGCTACAAGCACAAGGCGCTGGAGCCGCAGCCGATCCTGGATTCCCTGCTCGGCCCGAACTGGCTGCTGAAGATCATGCCGCATGTCGACGGTACGCCGCGCATCTGCGAACTGGTGGAGTACCGGCTGAAGGACGTGCATCTGAAGGGGGCCTGGAGCGGCCCGGCCGCGCTGACGCTGCAGAGCCACGCGCTGGCGCCGCTGAACGAGCTGCCGGTGCTGGAGATCGTCTCCGGCGTCCACATCATCGCCGACCTGACGCTCGATCTCGGCACGGTGGTGCACGACTACCTCGCGTAGTGCGCGCCGATGCAAGCGGGGACGCCGCCTGCTCTCAGGCCTCCGCGGCCAGCGCTGCCATCGCATCCCGGTAGGTCGCGTCGAACAGCGCATCCAGCGCCGGGTTCACCCCCCTGAGCCCGGCGGCGACGCGCCCGGCCCAGCCGACATACTCGACCCGGCGGGCATGGTCCCAGCCCCTGGGCGGGCTCGCCGCGATGGCGCGCAGGTTGGAGATCTTGTCGGCGAGCTTGAGCTGCTTCGCCGCATCGGACTTCTTCGGCGCCTGGCGCACCTGCAGCGCCTTGCGCGTCTCCTTCGGCAGGGACTTGTCGTCCGAGACCTCGGCGACGATGCCGGCGACCTCTTCCCCGAACGCAGCCGCGATATGGGCGAGGGTGGTGGGCTCCGGGTCGGTGTCGCTGTCCTCGACTGTGTCATGCAGCAGGGCCGCGACGATGGCCGGCACGGGCGCGCCGTGGGTGGCGAGGATTTCCGCCACCTCGAGGACGTGGTTGACGTAGGGTTCCTGCGCATCCCCCTTGCGCCGGTGGCTGGCATGCACGCGCCCGGCGAAGACCGCGGCGCGCATCACGACACCCAGCGGCGCCTCCGTGGCGGCGAGGGAGAGCGGCAGGCTGTCCATCAACACTCCTGGTCGGCGTCAGTACCGGTAGTAGGGCTGCTGCTGCTGCGGGTAGTACCCGCGCGGCGGCGGCGCCGCGTAGTAGGGCTGCTGCGGCGGGGGCGTCGGCGTGGTGGCGGCACCCGCGACCGCGCCCGTGGCGGCACCGAGGCCGGCACCGATCGCCGCACCGCGACCGCCGCCGATCGCACCGCCGATGGCCGCGCCGCCCGCCGCGCCCAGCAGGCCGCCACCGACCGCCCGCTGCGTCGGATCATAGGGGTTGGTGCAGGCGCCGGCGCCGATCCCGATGGCGCCGAGCAGGGCCAGGGTGCGCAGGGTCTTGACGTTGGTCATGGGCGAATCTCCGGACTTCTCGACACACCGCATATGGCAGGGGGATGGTGGCGAGAACGCGACGACCCGCACCCGGTTGGACTCACAAGATCGCGAGACCGGTATAGCCAGGGGGGGTTGGCTCCGCGCCACGGAGGCGCGGAGCCGGGACGTCGAGCACCCTCAGGTGTTCATCGCCTCGAAGAAGTCGTTGTTGGTCTTGCTGTACTTCAGCTTGTCCAGCAGGAACTCCAT
>JAIYAI010000282.1 GCA_027489135.1 Acetobacteraceae bacterium | reverse complement strand
GCCAGATCTTCGAGCGCATGGCGAAGGAGAGGCGGCAGGCGCCGGTCTTCGCCTGACGCGGAAAGCGGGCGCCGTAGGCCTCTACGGGGCCCGCAACCCGGCGGTCAGGAAGGGCACGATCTCCTCCACCGCCCGGGTGAAGTCGCCGGAATCGCACTTGCCGCCGGACATCGCCTCCAGCCGTCCGCTGCGCATCAGCGTGTAGCGGTACGCGCCCATCATGAAATAGAGCCGCCAGCAGATCGTCTCGAAGTCGAGGTGCGGCAACGCGCGGGTGAAGGCCTGGGTGTAGGCGAGCGTGGTCTCGTCATAGACCTGGCTCAGCACCTCCTTGCCGATATCCTCGGGCTCGGTGTGCAGGCGTGCATGCATCGCCATGGTCGCGCGCCCCTCGGGCGTCGTGGTGTTCAGCATGAAGGGCTCGACGAAGGCGCGCACCAGGCGCTCCAGCGGGATCTCGCCCGTCGGGAACTCGGCCTTCGCCTGCGCGAGCGCGCGGCTCCGCGCCTCCGTCACCCGCGCCGCGCCGCGCAGATAGGCCGCCTTGAACAGGTCCCGCTTGGCGCCGAAGTAGTAGTGCAACTGCGCCAGGTTCACCCCCGCGCCCTGGGCGATCGCGCGGGTCGAGGTGCCGGCATAGCCGCCTTCCGCGAACAGCTTCTGCGCCTCGTCCAGGATGCGGTCGCGCACGGATGGCGGCGCCGCCTCCACGCGCGCCTCCGCCCCCGCCGTCATGGACTCGATATCCGACACGTTACGCCCCTGGGCCACGCCCCTGGCCCTGCTCATTCGGGCCGCGCAACGCGGCGCCCTGCCTCACGTCAGCCTTGACATGGGGCGATGCGCCTGTCGAGATTTGGTCGGGCGACCGAATGCCACGGCACGGAACCCGGGAGAGAACGGACCGATGAGCGCAGCGCTGCACAGCGACCCCCCCGCTGTCGTGACCGGCCTGCCGCCGCGCAGCGACCCCGCTGCCCGCGCCCGCGCCGTCGCGCCCCTCATCGCCGCCGCCGCCCCGCGCACCGAGGCCGCCGCGTCCCTCGCGCCGGATGTGCTCGACGCGCTGCATGGCGCCGCGCTGTTCCGCACCCTGCTGCCGCGTGCCTGCAACGGCGAGCAGGTCGATCTCGGCAGCTTCGTCCGCATGCAGGAGATCATCGCCGCGGCGGATGGCTCCACCGCCTGGTGCGTCGGCCAGGCCTCGGGCTGCAGCATGGCCGCGGCCTACATGGACCCCGACATCGCCTGGGAGATCTGGGGCAAGGACCCGCGCGCCGTCGTCGCCTGGGGCTTCGGCAATGGCTGCGCGGAGGTCGTGCCCGGCGGCTTCCGCGTCACCGGCACCTGGCGCTTCGCCAGCGGCATCCGCCACGCCACCTGGGTCGGCGGGCATTGCCGCATCCAGGAGCCGGACGGAACGCTGCGCCGCGACCCCGACGGCACGCAGGTCGAGATGAGCATGATGTTCCGCCGCGACCAGGTGGAGATCGACACGGGCTGGAACGTGGTCGGGCTGCGCGGCACGGGCAGCGACACCTATGGCGTGACGGAGGTCTTCGTGCCGGAGGAATACGCCGTGCGCCGCGACCGCGTGGAGACCCGGCGCATCGCCGCGCCGCTCTACCACTTCACCACCGGCAACGCCTATGCCTGCGGGTTTGCCGGCGTCTCCATGGGCCTCGCGCGCGGCCTGCTCGATGCCTTCAAGACGATGGCGATGACCAAGACGCCGGCCTTCTCCACGCGCCTGCTGCGCGAGTCCGAGGTGATCCAGGCCGGCACGGCGCGGGCCGAGGTGAAGCTGCGCTCCGCCCGCGCCTTCCTGCTCGAAGTGATCGCGGAGGCCGAGGACCGCGCCGAGCGCCAGGGCGGCCTCGGCGTCGAGGACCGGGTCGATCTCCGCCTCGCCAGCACCTCGGCGATCCATGTCGCCAAGGAGGTCGCCGAATGGGCCTATCACGAGGCCGGCGCCTCGGCGATCTTCGCGGACCAGCCCTTCGAGCGGCGGATGCGCGACATCCATGCCTCCGCCCAGCAGGTGCAGGGGCGCAGCCAGCATATCGAGCACTGCGGGCAGTTCATCCTCGGCATGACGCCGAAGGGTCACTTCGTCTGATCACCTGGAGAGGGAGGCTTCGGCCATGGGCCTGAACGCGCTGAACCACTACACGATCCGCCCCGCGGATCTCGAGACGACCAAGGACTTCTACGTCGATGTCCTCGGCCTCGAGATCGGCTACCGGCCGCCGCTGAACTTCCCGGGCTACTGGCTCTACTGCGGCGGGGAGCCGACGGTGCACCTGATCGGGCCGCGCGACGACGACATGCACCCGAAGGACCGCAAGGCGGCGCCGACGGGGCTGCTGGACCACATCGCCTTCTCCTGCACCGGCCTGAAGGACATGCGCGCCAACCTGGCCAGGCGCGACATCAAGCACGAGGAGCGGGTGATCCCGCGCGACCGGCAGACGCAGATCTTCCTCTACGACCCGGACGGCGTCGCGGTGGAACTGAACTATCCGCCGGAGGAGACGACCGCGACGGGCGGCCAGGGCTACGGCGCCTGAGGGGAGCGGATGGCCGGGCGAGCCCCGGCCACCCCTGCCGTCGCGCGGCCGTCCGCGCTACAGCGTGACCCCCCTGGGTGGATCACGCGTTCGCCCTTGCATGAGCGGCCGCTTCACCGCCGCGGCGATTTCGCCCCGGCGGGTCAGGCGCTAGAAGCGGCCCGACAAGAAACACACCGCGGGCCATCGCCGGCCCGCGCGGAGGGAAGAGTGTCCGGACAAGACAACCTCGCGATCCGCCCCGGCCGGCGCGCCATCCTCGCGGGCGCCGCCGCGCTGCCGCTGCTGCCCGCCATCGCCCGTGCGCAGGCCGGCTTCCCCGAGCGCACCGTCACCATCATCGTCTCCTTCGCGCCCGGCGGCTCCACCGACATCGCGGTGCGGCTGATCGCGCCGGCGCTGCAGGAGATCCTGGGCCGGCCGGTCGTCATCGAGAACCGCGGCGGGGCAGGGGGCAATATCGGCATCGGCGCCGCCGCGCGCGCGACGCCCGATGGCTACACCCTGCTTGGCACCTCCTCCGCCTTCGTGGTGAACCCGAGCCTCTACAAGAACGCGCCCTACGACCCGTTCAAGGATTTCCAGCCGATCTCGACGCTCAGCGCCTCGCCCAACGTGGTCGCGGTGCCGGCGGCGAGCCGCTTCCAGTCGCTGCCCGAGATCATCGCCTATGCGAAGGCGAACCCGGACAAGCTGAACTGGGCGAGCCCCGGCAGCGGCACCACGCCGCATCTCGCCGGCGAGATCATCGCCATCCGCGCCGGCATCCGCGTGCAGCATATCGGCTTCACCGGCGCCGGCCCCGCGACCCAGGCCGCGGTGGCGGGGCAGGTGGACTACATCGTCGCGCACCAGGGCTCGGTCGAGCCGCAGCTTCGCCAGGGCCAGCTTCGCCCGCTGGCGCATACCGGCACCGGCCGGCAGGAGGACTGGCCCGACCTGCCGTCCTGCGCCGAGGTCGGCATCGCGGGCGCGGAATCCGAGACCTTCCTCGCGCTTTACGCGCCGGCCGGCGTGCCGGCGCCGATCGTCGCGCGGCTCGAAGCCGCGGTGACGGAGGCGCTGAAGCGCCCGGACGTGATGGAACGGTTCAGGAAGGGCGGCATGCCCGCCAACCCCACCCCCGGTGCGGCCGAGCTGCGCGCCCGCGTCGCCCGCGAGGTGCCGCTCTGGCGCGACGTGATCCAGCAGGCGGGAATTTCGGTGAGCTGACCATGACGACGAAACCCTGGCACGAGATCGTCGTCGAGGTGTTCAAGGCGAACGAGGTCCGCCTGATCCCCTATGTCCCGGACAATGTCCTCAAGCCGCTGATCGCGGCGGTGGAGGCCGATCCCTTCTTCACCGCCTTCCCGACGACGCGGGAGGAGGAGGCGATCGGCATCCTCTGTGGCGCCTGGATGGCGGGGATGCGCGGCCTCTGCCTGATGCAGACCAGCGGATTCGCCACCCTGCCCAACGTTCTGGCCAGCCTGCCCTGCGCCTTCCAGATCCCGGCGCTGATGATGGTGAGCGAGCGCGGCACGCTGGGAGAGTTCAACATGGGCCAGGCCATGGTCTGCCGGACCATGCGCCCGATCCTCGACAGCCTGAGCATGGAGCACCACACGGTGTCGCGCCTCGACGAGTGCGAGTTCATCGTGGACCGCACGATCCGCCAGGCCTTCATGACCCAGGCGCCGGCGGCGCTGATCCTCTCGCCGCTGCTCACCGGGGGCAAGGCGGTGGCGCGCGGAGCGACCTCGGCATGAGCACGACCGTGAATACCGCGCACAACGTGCAGCGCATGGCCCGCGCCGGCGTGGCGAAGCGTCTCGTCTCGCGCATCGGCGACGACCCCGCCGTGGTGGGCGGCATCGGCCACGCCAATTTCGACCTCTGGGCCGCCG
>JAIYAI010000045.1 GCA_027489135.1 Acetobacteraceae bacterium | reverse complement strand
GTGAGCACCATCGCCAATGCGGCGAACACCGCCAACGGCGCCACCGGCATCGGCGTCGCCGTGGCGATCGGCGTGATCGACGCGGCGACGGAGGCCTGGATCGGCGACACCGGCAGCATCACGGCGCCGGGCGGCGTGATGGTGCAGGCCAACGCCAATGCGGCCGGCGGCGTCAATACCCCGGGCTACGCCCTGCAGGCGATCTCTGGCGCGGGCAATGCCGCCCAGTTCGGCGCCGCCGGCGCGCTGGCCATGCAGTTCGTCCAGACGCAGGTCAGTGCCGAGCTGCGCGACCGGCCCGGCGTGCCGGCCCTTGCCCTGAACGGCGCGGCCCTGACGCTGGACGCCGATTCGGCCACCGATGTCGCCACCAGCGCGGTGCCGAACGTCAATCCGGTGACCACCCAGGCGCAGGGCATCGGCGCCTCCGCCGCGCTCGCCGTGCTGGACAACCAGACCCGCGCCGGCATCGCCGACAATGCGCAGGCGACCGGCCTGGGCGCGCTGGCGATCACCGCGGACGGCGTGCACGACGCCCTGACGACTGCCATCGGCGGCGTTGCCGCCACGGGCACGAACGGGCAGGTGCTGGCGCCGGTCGTCTCCATCACCATCGGCCTCAGCGACACCGCCGCGGGCATCGGCACCGATACCGGCCTGCTCGGCCTGGGCGGCCCCCTGCAACTCGCAGCGACGCAGCGGAGCGACATCGACACCCAGGGCCGTGGCGCGACCACCGGCGCGAGCCAGGGGCTGGGCGTCAGCTTCGTGCTGACCGTGACGGACGAGGCGACCACCGCCACCCTGGCCCGCGACGCCACCGTGGCCGGCGCCGCCACCCTGACCGCGACCGCACTCGGCCGCACCCGTTCCGGCGCCACGGCCAGTGCCGCCGGCACCGGCCAGGACAGCGTCACCACCCCCAACCAGGCCGGCACCGCCACCACGACCTCCGCCGGCTGGGCCGCAGGCCAGGCCGCGGCGCGCGGCATCAACGCGCCGTCCACCGCTGGGCCGCAGGCGCAGAACGGCGACGGGTCCGTCGCCGTGGCCGCGGCCATCGCCCTGAACCTGGCGACCGCCGACACCCACGCCACGCTTGACCCGCTGGCGACGCTGACCGCGGACGGCGCGGTGACGATCGACGCGCGGTCCAATGTCGATTCCCACGCCGATGCCGATGGCAGCGCCGCGCGCGGCGACGCGGTGACGGTCGGCGCCGCGATCGCCATCAACGAGACCGACGTCACCACCCGCGCCGACACGGCCGGCGCCACGGTGGTGGCGGACGGCCTCTCGGTCCGGGTCGACATGGCGGATCGCGACCTCGCGGTGTTCAACAGCGCCGCCCAGGTCGTCGATGCCAATGCCGATACGATCTACCTGAACGACCTGGGCGACCTGCAGCTTGCCCAGAAGGTGACCTATTCCGCGAAGGGCGGCACCGCCATCGGCGGGCTGACCGAGGGCACGGACTACTGGGTCATCCTGGCCGGCGACGGCCGCATCCGGCTTGCGACCAGCGAGGCGAATGCCCGCGCCGGCACGGCCATCGACCTCACGGGCCCGGGCGCCGGCGCCGGCCATGTGCTCAGCCGCGCGGGCAAGCCCGATATCGCCTTCAACCCGGCAGACGCGGTCTTCGGCATGATCTCGCCGGACTTCGCCGCGCTGCGCACGGGCGACGCCGTCACCTATGTGCAGGGCACCGGCGCGGCCTTCGGCGGCCTGGTGGACGGCACGACCTACTACGCGGTGGTAGGCAGCAGCGGCACAATCCGCCTGGCTGCCACGCGCGACGACGCGCAGGCCGGGAAGGCGATCCTGCTGACCGGCGCGGCGGCCGGCACCGGCCACCTGCTGCGCGAGGCGACGCACCGCGCCGGTGCCGACGCGGTCGCCGGCGCCAGCGGCGGGCGCCTGGGCGTCGCCGGCGCCTTCGCCCTGAACATCTTCGAGGCCGACGCCGAAGCCCGCATCACCAACGGCACCCTGGTCAGCCTGCAGGACGGCGCCGGCGACGCCGATGCCGCGACCGGGCCGCTCGACGTGCTGGCGACCTCCGCCGCCCAGACGGGAACGCGCGCCGACGGGCGCCAGGAGAACGGCCGAATCGGCGTCGGGCCGAGCTTCGCGCTCGGGATCTCCGATCACGTAACGCGCGCCTCGATCGACCAGGGCGCCACGGTGGACGGCTCCGCCAGCCCCGATGCCGTCACCGTGCGGGCGACCGGCGCCTATGGCATGGTGACGGAGGCGCATGGCGGCGCCCGCACCGAGGTCGATGGCGCCATCGCCGCGGCCGGTGTCGTGGCCTTCTCGCTGGCCATGAACGAGACCACGGCGCTGGTCGATAGCGGCGCCGCGCTCGACGTCACCGGCGACATCACCATCGCCGCGCTGCATGACGCCGAGACCGTGGCGATCGCCAGGGGCGCCGTCGATGCCGAGCGCGCGGCGGTCGGCATCGTCATGGGCTTCGCCGTCGCCGAGGATGACGCCACGGCCGCCCTGCTCCGCCAGGCCGCGACCAGCGGCGGGGACGTCCTGGTCCAGGCGACGGGTCTTGCCATCGCGCGGAGCGACGCCGTGGCCTCGGCCGGCGGAGCGCCCGGCGAGGGGCCGGGCACGCCGCAGAACGGCGTCTCCCAGAACGCGCAGGGGCAGCTCGGCAACGCCAATGGCACGGCCGCCGGCAGCACCGGCAGTGCGAGCGGGACGACCAGCGCGCCGGACAGCAACACCACGGACGGCGCGCTGAGCGTCGCCGGCGCCGCCGCCTTCACCGCGGGCACGCTGAACGTCGTCGCGCGCATCGGCGCCGGCGCGGATGTCGTGGCGGATGGCGGCGTCGTCGTCGCGGCCGCCGGCAACCTGGACGCCACGTCGAAGGCCGATGGCAGCGTCGTGGATGGCGGCAAGGTCACGGTGGGCGCGGCCGTCGCCGTCACCGACGCCGACGGGCTGATCAGCGCCCGCGTGGAGGATGCCGCGATCACCGCCGACCTGCTGCAGGTGACGGCCGGTGTGGCGCTGCGCGGCGCCGGCGACCTGCAGCACGACTTCGGCGCCGACGCGACGGCGGGCGCCAGCGGCGGCAAGCTCGGCGTGGCCGGCGCCGTGGCGATCACCTGGCTCGACCTGACGACGGAGGCGTGGATCGGCTCCGGCGCGTCGGTGACGATCACCAGCGGCGGCCCGGCCGGGCCGCAGCCCGGCGATATCCTCGTGGTGGCGGGGGCGGCGACCGTGACCACCACCCGCGCCGGCGCCCTGCAGGAGAAGGGCGACGCCAACAAGGACGGCAAGGCGAATTCCAGCATCGGCATCGGCGGCGTCTTCGTGCTGGCCGATGGGGACTTCGCGACGCGGGCCGAGATCCGCGACGGTGCCGTGCTGACGGGCGCCCGCGACATCGGCATCGCTGCGGTCGGCGTGCACCGGATGACCACCACCGGCACCGGCGGCGGCGCCGGCGGCACGGCGGTGACGCCGCTCATCGTCATCTCCTCGACGCAGAACAGCGCCGTTGCCCGGCTCGGCAGCGGCGACCAGGTGACGCTCGCGCGCGACCTCGACGTCACCAGCCAGCTCGTCTCCCAGGTGCTGACCCATGCCGAGGGGGCGCCGGAAGCGACGAGCGCCGCGATCGGTGCCGTCTTCGCCCTCACGGTCACCGAGGAACTGGCCGCGGCCGAGATTGCCCGCGGTGTCGCAGCGGGTGGCGGCGTGCTGGTGCGGGGCCTGGCCACGACGACGGCGCGCACCGAGGCTCGGGCTTCCGCCGCGGGCGCGCAGCAGGATGACGGCGCGGACGGCACCGCCGACGACGGGGGAGCCAGCGCCCGCACCGGCACGGCCGTCGCCGATACCAGTGCCCGCACCGGCACGAGCGCCACCGCGCCGTCGGTCTCGACCCCCCAGGGCGCGCTGAGCGTCGCCGCTGCGATCGCGGTCACCCTCGGCCGGACCTCCGCGACGGCACGGCTCGGTGGCGAGGCGGCGACGCCCGCGGCAGTCAATGCCGGCGGGCGCGTCATCGTGCGCAGCCTGGTCAACGCCGACACGGCGGCCCTCGCCGATGGCCGCGCCACCACCACCGGCAACGCCACCGCCGTGGGCGCGGCGGCGGCGGTGAACGACAGCAACGTCCTCAACACCGCGCTGCTCGAGCACGCCACCGTCGCCAGCGACGGCGTGACGGTGGAAGCGCTGGTGCCGCTGCGGACGCAGCTGATCGCGGCACAGCAGCTCCCGACGGTCGACCTGACGGCCGATACCGTCTTCGTCGGCGCCGAGGCCTGGGGCGACCTCGAGACCGGCGAACGCGTCACATATGGCGATGGCGGCGGCACCGCGATCGGCGGGCTGACCGACAGTACCGACTACTACGTCATCCTCGCCGGGCCGGGCCTGATCAAGCTGGCCGCCAGCAAGGCGGATGCGCTGGACGGCAAGGCCATCGACCTGACCCCGGGCGCGGCGGGCACCAGCCATTCCCTCGCACGGCCGGACACGCTGGCGGACGACGACATCACGCTCGATCCGACGGCGCAGCGCTTCGAGATCGCGCTCGCCGCGCCGGAACGCATGGTCACCGGCACGGCGCTGGTCTACGCGAATGGCGGCGGCACGGATATCGGCGGGCTCGTCAACGGCCAGGTCGTCTTCGCCATCGTCGATCATGACGGGACGTTGCGCCTCGCCCTGACGCGTCAGGATGCGCTGGAGGGCAATGCCATCACCCTCACCAGCGCCGGGACGGGGGCGCTGCACTCCCTGACGGAGTTGTCGCTCGACAGCGTCGCGGAAGCCGTCGCGGGCGCCGGTGCGGGGCGCACGGGCATTGCCGGCGCCCTGGCGATCAACAATGCCGAGGCGGTGACGCGCGCCACGCTCGGCGACGGCGCGCTGCTGGCGCCGGCCGACGGCGCCGTGGACGCCGACACCACCGCCGGCCTCGTGCTGATCCAGGCGGCGACCCAGACCATGACGCTGGCGACCGCGGTGCCGGAGCGCGACGTGCAGGGCTCGAGCCGCGGCATCGGCGTCTCCTTCGCCTATGCGGGCAGCGACCACCGGACGACGGCGCGGATGTCGGACGGCGCGGCGATCCAGGGCGGCCTCGACGCCACCGTGCTGGCGATCGGCGCGCATGGCGTCGCGGCGATCGCCGAGGCGGGCGCCGTCACCGGCGCCTCCGGCACGGGCGTGGGCGGCGCCGGTGCGATCACCGTGTCGGAGAACGAGACCCGCGCCCTGGTCGCGGCGGGCGACCCGCTCGATCTCGATGGCGCCCTGGCGGTGCTCGCCTTCGGCAACCTCGACCTGCACACCAGTGCCGATGGCGGCACGCGGGGCGGCAAGACCGGCATCGGCGCCGCCCTCGCCTTGGCCTGGGGCCTCGACGACGTAGAAGCCATGCTGGACCGCGACGTCTCTACCCTCGGCGCGGTCGCCGGAGATGTCGCCATTGGCGCCAACGCCTTCATGGCCGTGCGCACCACCGCGATCGGCAGCGCAGAAGGCGCGAAGTCGTCCAGCGCCGGCGGCGATTCCGCCGACAGCGTCTCCTCCGCGGCCGCGGGCTTCGCGGGCTCCCGCAGCGGCGCGGCCACGACGCCCCCGGCTCCCGGTGCGGCGACGGGTGCGGCCAGCAGCGGCGCGGCCGGCAGCACCGCCAGCCCGGCCGGCGGTGCGGGTGCGGCCGGCGCGGCGGGAACCACGACGAAGAGCCCCGAGTTGCGCGTGGCCGCGGCCATCGCCGGCAGTTCCATCAGCCCGACCGTCGCCGCGCGCATCGGCGCGGGCGTGACGGTGATCTCGGACGGCAACCTCTCCGTCCGCGCCATCAACGACGTCGCCGTGGACACGCGCGCATTGGCGCTGGCGATGGACAAGAACGCCGACACTGCCGTCGGCGCGGCGGTTGCCATCAACGTCGCGGATATGCAGACGCTCGCGGTCGTCGGCGCGGCCGCGGACCTCACCGCCGCGACCGTGACCGTGGAGGCGGGCCACACGCTGGGACTCCCGGTCACGCTGCGCGCGCTGGCCCTCGGCGGCGGCGGCAACACCGACAGCGGCAGCGGCGACCAGACCGCGGGCGCTGGCGCGGCCGCGCTGAATTTCGCCACGAGCAGCACCACCGCCGTGATCGGCGCCGCGGCGATCCTGCAGGCGACCACGGGCGACGTGACCGTCACGGCGCGCCAGCGCCTGGCGGTGCATGCCATCGCCGGCGGCGGCGGCCTGACGACGGCGAGCGGCAGCGGGGGCAAGGGCGCCGGCGCCGCGATCGGCATCAACAGCCTGACCAACACCACCCTCGCGGAGGTCGAGGCCGGTGCCGGCGTCCATGCCGCCGGCAACGTGACCATCCTGGCCGATGCCGGCATCGGCGGCGCGCAGATCCTCTTTCCGCTCGTCGGCGCGCTCGGCCCCGGCATCACGCTGCTGGCCGTGGGCCTCGGTGCGAGCGCCGGCGGCAGCGGCTTCGCCGGATCCGCCGGCATCAGCGACTACGATTCCGCGACGCGGGCGCTGATCGGCGCCGGGGCGCAGGTCTCGGCGGATGGCGGCGACCTGACGCTGCGCGCCGTGGACGACACCGACGCGACCGACATCGTCGGCGCGCTGGCCGGCAGCAAGCAGAAGGCCGGCTACGGCGCGGCGCTGCACATCCTCAGCGTGACCAAGCTGACCGAGG
>JAIYAI010000095.1 GCA_027489135.1 Acetobacteraceae bacterium | reverse complement strand
GCCGGCCGCGAAGGGCCCCGCCCGCGCGCTGGAGACGGGCGAGGAGCGCGTGAAGATGACGCGCCTGCGCCAGACCATCGCGCGCCGCCTGAAGGAAGCGCAGAACACCGCTGCGATGCTCACCACCTTCAACGAGGTGGATATGGGCGCCGTGATGGGGCTGCGCGCCGAGTACAAGGATGCGTTCGAGAAGCGGCATGGCCAAAAACTCGGCTTCATGAGCTTCTTCGTGAAGGCCGCCGTCGCCGCGCTGAAGGAATACCCCGCCGTCAACGCGGAGATCGAAGGCGACGAGATCATCTACAAGCACTTCGTCCACATGGGCATCGCCGTCGGCGGCCCCTCGGGGCTCGTCGTGCCGGTGCTGCGCAACGCGGACCAGATGGGCTTCGCCGAGATCGAGAAGCGCATCGGGGAGTTCGGCCGCCGCGCCCGCGACGGCGCCCTCAAGCTCGACGAACTGACCGGCGGCAGCTTCACCATCACCAATGGCGGCATCTACGGGTCGCTGATGTCGACGCCCATCCTGAACCCGCCGCAGTCGGGCATCCTCGGGATGCACAAGATCCAGGACCGCCCGATGGTCGTCGGCGGCAAGATCGAGGTGCGGCCGATGATGTACCTCGCCCTCAGCTACGACCACCGGATCGTCGACGGGAAGGAGGCCGTGAGCTTCCTCGTCCGGGTGAAGGAGGGCGTGGAAGATCCGCGCCGCCTGATGCTCGACCTGTGATATAGCGTGGTTGAAGCCCGGGCTATGCGCCCGGGCCGCACCGTCCAGCATGACCAGTTCCAGGGTCGGCACGGGCGGCCCGTGCCCCGGCGCGGGTCGCCTGCCACCTCCAGACGCCGAGAGAATCCCGATGCGTTCCTTCGAAGGCCAGTTCTCCGACAACCGCCCCCTCAAGCGCACGCGCGAGGAGAAACAGCGCCTGCTCGTCGAACTGAAGGAGACGGTGCGCACCATGAAGCCGACCAACACGCTGCGCGCGTCGATCATCACCCGCATCCGGGAACTGGAGGCCGACCTCGCCGCGCCACCGCCGCCGCCGCGCGACCGCCGCCCACGGGAGGAGGAGCGCTTCGGCACCGGCCCGCGCGTGCCGCGCCGCCCGCGCCCGCCGCGCGAGGAAGGCTGACGATCAGCCGCCCGAGGCTTCGTCGTCCAGGATCCCGGCGGCGAGGCCGATGCGCACCATCTCCGCGAAGCTGCCGATCTGCAGCTTGTCCATGATGGAGGCGCGGTGCGTTTCCACCGTGCGCGGGCTGATGCCCAGCTGGTACGCCACCACCTTGTTGGCGTGTCCCGCGATCAGGGCGCGCATCACCTCGCGTTCTCGTGGCGCCAGGCGTTCCAGGCGCGGCAAGGCTTCAGGTACCGGGTGTGCCGGCCTGTTCGGCAGGGAACCCTGCTCGATCGCGCGCCGGATCGCCTCGATGAGCTGGTCGGGCTGCACCGGCTTTTCCAGGAAGTCCCGCGCCCCCGCCTGCATGGCGCGGACCGCCTGCGGCACGTCGCCGTGTCCGGTGATCACCACCACGGGAACCGCAAGCCCTTTCCGGCGCAGCGCCTGCACGAGGTCGACCCCGTCCATTCCGTCGCCCAGGCGCAGATCCGACAGCACGCAGGCGGCTCCTGCCGCCGCGTCGTCCGCCAGCATCGTCTCCGCATCGGCGTAGCTGCGCACCGCGAATCCCTCGGCGTCCAGCAGCATCTCGAAGGACGCGCGCGCGGCCGGGTCGTCCTCCACCAGAACGATGGATGGCATTGTGGTCATGGCGTGATCCCCGATGCTCATCGCGCCGCACCGGCCATGGCTTGGCCGGCGCCGGCCAGGGTGAAGCGGACACGGGTGCCGCCGCCCTCGGCGGGAGCGACGGTGATCCTGCCACCATGCGATTCGACGATTGTGCGGCAGATCGCCAGCCCGATGCCGCTGCCGTGCGGCTTGGTCGAGCGGAACGGCTCGAACAGCGTGGCGAGGATCTCCTCCGGCATCCCGGGGCCGTTGTCCTCGACCGTCACGCTCACACCGCCGTCCTCCAGCCCTGCGACGCGCACGGAGAGCCGTCCCTGCGTGCCGGGCGGCAGCTCCGCCACCGCCTCGCAGGCATTGCGGACGAGGTTCATCACCACCTGCTGGATCTGCACGGGATTGACGAGTTGCATCGGGAGCCCTGGCTCGGCCTGGAAGTCGACCCGCGGCAGCCTGGTGTCGAAGCCGCCGAGGGCGAGGTGCATCGCATCTTGCACCAGCTCGGGGATGACCGAACGCTGGCGCTCGGTGTCGCCGCGGCGCAGGAACTGGCGGATCTGGCGCAGGATCTCCCCGACGCGCTGCACCTGCTCCTGCCCGAGGCGCAGTGCCGCCGCGTTGGCCGAGCCGTCGCGGGCGGCGAGTGTGGCGGCGACCTGCAGGTAGTTCGCCGCCGCGGTCAGCGGCTGGCTCAGCTCATGCGCCATGCCGCTCGCCATCGCATTGATCGTGGCGCGCCGGGCCAGGGTCTGCAGCGCCTGCTCGGTCTCGCGCAGCCTCGCCTCGGCCGCGCGCTCGTCTGTAACGTCGCGGGCGAGGCCGCAGACCCCGAGGACGACCCCGGTGCGCGGATCGCGCCAGGGCTCCTTGACCGACTGCCAGATCCGTTGCGCGCCCGCGGTATCGGTGACCTGTACTTCAAACATTGTCGCCTGCTCGGTCGCCAGCACCTGGCGGTCGCTGGCGCTGAAGCTGGGTGCTGCGGCCGGCAGCAGTTCCGCGTCGGTGCGACCAATGATCGCTTCTGGCGGCCGGCCGAGCCCTGCGGCCGCGGCGCGGTTGACCAGTTGGTACCGGCCTTCGCGATCCTTGACGAAAACCGCGTAGGTCGTGCTCTCCGTGACGGAATGGATCAGCGCCTCCCGCCGTTCCGCAGCCTTTGCCTCCGCGAGAAGCTGCTCCTGGCTTCGCTGCACGGCCTTTTCGAGGCGGAGGAACTCGGCGATGCGCGTCCCCGTCCCAGGCTTTGCGGCTGGCCAGGGACGGCCTGCCGAGACGGCCTCCGCCCCGGCCACGACCCTGTCCACGGACCGGGCGAGGTGGCGTGCGAGGGCAAACCCTCCGAGCAGCCCGAGCGTGATGGAGGCCAGGGGACCCGGCGCGAACAGCAACCAGCGTCGCAGCCGTCCGGCACGGTAGACAGCCTCCGGTGTCGCGATGCCGACCGTCCAGCTCGGCGACTGCGGCAGGCGCGCGAAGCTGATCCGCGCCCGCGTGCCATTCAGCAACGCGCCGGACAGCGTGCCGTGGGCCATCCCAGGCGGCGGGCCGAGGCTTTCCGGCACCGTCAGCCCTTCGCGGCGCTCGTGATCGACCGATGTGGCGACGATCCGCCGCGTGCCATCGAGCAGCGTCACCCATTCCGATCGCTCGATGTCCGGAGTGACAAGGATGCGCCGGAAACGGGCGATCGGGACGAGGGCGCCGAGGGAGCCGACCCGCGTCCCCCCGTCGCTCATGGCGATGACCACTGGCACCGCCGGACCGCCGGTGATCGCCGGGTGTTGGACGAGGTTTCCGAGTGCCACCTCGTCGCTCTGCGCCGCGCGATCG
>JAIYAI010000660.1 GCA_027489135.1 Acetobacteraceae bacterium | reverse complement strand
AGGGGCGCTGCCCCTCTCCGGACCTCACCCCGTCACAGGCCGGTCGGACGCATGCGTCCGACCCCTTGGAACCCGGTTTCCTGCGGACCTTGCGCGGCAGGTGGATCGCATGCAGGGCTTGTCTGGTGAGAGAAAATTTTCTTATAATGGCTGTGGCAGCACGGGTCCGGAGCTGCCTGCGAATTTGCCCGCTCCGCTGAACAGATTACTGTTTTTGTTGGATAGTTGGTGGTCCCGCCTGCCGGCATCGCGCGAAGCCCGCGGGGTTCCGAAGGATGGGAACCGGTTTCCAAAGGGTCGGACGTATCCGTCCGACCGGCCTTTGGCGGGGTTTCCAGAGCGGCGGCACCCCTCTGGCGGAGCGCGAGGCAGTGCCTTGCTGGCCACGACCCTCACCCTGTTGCTGACGCTTCCTGCCCAGGCCGCCGCGCCCCCGGGTGCGGCCACCTGCTCGGGCTGCCACGGCCCGCGCGCCGATGCCGCGATCCCGTCACTCGCGGGGAGGTCCACGGAATCGATCCTCGCCGCCCTGCTCGCTTATCGCCGCGGGGAGGGCAGCCCGACCGTCATGGACCGCATCGCCCGCGGCTTCTCCGAGCCAGAACTTCGCGCCATCGCCGCCTGGGTCGCCCGGCCATGATGCGGCTGCCGCGGCGCGCGGTGCTGGGGGCATTGCTGGCCGCGCCGGCGCTGGCGCAGCAGGCGCCGGGGCGGGTCGTCGTGGTCGGCGGCGGCTTCGGCGGCGCGTCCTGTGCGCGGGCGCTCCGGGCGGAGGGACTGGCCGTCACGCTGGTCGATCCCGCCGCGACCTACGTGGCGTGTCCCTTCAGCAACCTGGTCGTCGCCGGAATGCGGGACATGGCGGGGCAGGCGTTCGCGCTGGATCCGCTGGCGCGCGCCGGCATGACGCTGGTGCGGCAGCAGGCCGTCGGGGTGGAGGCGGGGCGCGTGATCCTCGCCGACGGCGCAGCGCTGCCCTGGGACCGGCTGGTCCTCGCCCCCGGCATCGACCTTCGGTTCGACGCGTTGCCCGGCTACGACGCTGCCGCCACCGAGGTGATGCCGCACGCCTGGAAGGCAGGGCCGCAGACCTTGCTGCTACGCCGCCAACTGGAGGCGATGGAGGACGGCGGCACAGTGGTGATGGCGGTGCCCGCCAACCCCTATCGCTGCCCGCCCGGCCCGTATGAGCGCGCCAGCCTGGTGGCGCACTACCTGACGACCCGGAAGCCGCGCTCCAAGCTGCTGGTGCTGGACGCGAAGGACCAGTTCTCGAAGCAGCGGCTGTTCGAGCAGGCCTGGGCGGCGCTGTATCCGGCCATGCTGGAGCATGTGCCGCTGTCCGGCGGCGGCAAGGTGGTGTCCGTCGATGCGCGGGCCGGTACCGTGACGACGGAATTCGGCACGCATCGTGCGCAGGTCGCCAACGTCATCCCGCCGCAGCGTGCGGGCGCGATTGCGGTGACCGCCGGTGTCGCGGACCGCTCCGGCTGGTGCCCGATCGATCCCATCAGCTTCGAATCCCGCCTCGTGCCGCGGGTGCATGTGATCGGCGACGCTGCCATCGGGGGCGCGATGCCGAAATCGGCGTTCGCCGCCAATGCCCAGGCCAAGGTCTGCGCGGCCGCCGTCGCTGCCCTGCTGCGCGGCGAAGCCCCGCAGGAGCCGCGGCTGATCAACACCTGCTACAGCCTGGTCGCGCCGGACTACGGCATCTCCATCGCCGGCGTGTACCGCCCCGCCAACGGCCTGCTGGCCGATATCGAGGGCGCGGGCGGCGTCAGCCCGCTGGCGGCGCCGCCTGCCTTCCGCGCCGCGGAGGCGCGCTACGCCGCGGACTGGTTCGCCACCATCACGGCTGAAGCCTGGGGATGATCCGTGCAGTCCTGCTGGCGCTGATCCTCGCCGCCCCGGCGCGGGCGGAGGAGGCGCTGCCCCGGCCGGCCGGCATCGCCCCTGGCGATCCGGCGCGCGGCCGCGTCATCGTCGCGGACCGCCAGCGCGGCCTCTGCCTGCTCTGCCACGCTGGCCCCTTCCCGGAGGAGCGCTTCCAGGGAAACCTCGCCCCGAATCTCGCCGGCGCAGGATCGCGCTGGACCGAGGGGCAGCTTCGCCTGCGCCTCGTCGATGGCCGCCGGTTGAACCCGGCAACGATCATGCCTTCCTATGGCCGGACCGAGGGGCTGCACCATGTAGGACGGGTCTGGCAGGGCCGGACCATTCTCGGGCCGCAGGAGATCGAGGACGTGGTCGCCTACCTCACGACCTTGAAGGAATGACGTGGTCTCCCGCGTCACGACGCTGAAGGAGTAGAGCATGCCCTCGCGCCGCGCCGTGCTGGCCGCGCTGCCCGCCATCGCCGTGATCCGCCCCGCCGGCGCGACGCCGGAGACGATGCAGGCGGCGATCCGCGAATTCCTCGGCCGCGACCGGCCCATCCAGAAGGGCCGGGTGACCATGGACATCCCGCCGCTGGTCGAGAACGGCAACACCGTGCCGCTCTCGGTCGTGGTGGAAAGTCCGATGACGCCGGCCGACCATGTCCGCCGCATCGCCGTCTTCACCAGCCGCAATCCGCTGCCAAGCGTGATCGTGGCGGAGCTCGGGCCGCGGGCCGGGGCGGCACGCTTCGCCACACGTATCCGGCTAGCGACGACGCAGCACATCATGGCGCTGGCGGAGATGAATGACGGCTCGGTCTGGTCCGACACGGCGGAGATCGTCGTGACGCTGGCCGCCTGCGTGGAGAGCTAGCGCCATGGCCCGCGTGCTGCTGCAGGTCCCCGCTACGGCCCGGAAGGGCGAGGTGATCGAGATCCGCGTGCTGATCCAGCACCCGATGGAAACCGGCTTCCGCGTCGGCACCGTGGGCGAGGTGCTGCCGCGCGACATCATCCGCCGCTTCGCCTGCACCTGGGATGGCGAGCCCGTGTTCAGCGCCACGCTGCATCCGGCCATCGCCGCCAACCCCTACCTCGCCTTCACGGCGCGGGCGGAGGCGACGGGGACGCTGGCGTTCACCTGGTCCGGCGACAATGGCTTCGCTCAGACCGAGACGCGGCGCGTGACCGTCACCGGATGAGGCGCGCGCTGGCCGCGCTGCTGCTGCTGGCGCTGCCGGCCGCGGCGCCCGTGGGAGCGGAGGAGCGACGCTCTGGCTTCGCCGACATGACGCCGGCGACCCAGGCCATGCAGCGCGACGACGCGGCCAATCCCGGGATGCTCTGGGCGCTGGAGGGCGAGGCGCTGTGGCTGGCGCCGGTCGGGCGCGCGGCGAAGGCCTGCGCCGCCTGCCACGGCGATGCGGCCGCGTCGATGCGCGGCGTGGCGGCGCGCTACCCGGCCATGGACGACGCGACGGGCCAGGCGGTGGATCTCGCGGGGCGAATCGCGCTGTGCCAGGTCCGGCACCAGCAGGCGGATCCGGCCCCGCGCGAAAGCCAGCCCGCGCTGGCGTTGGCGGCGTATGTGGGGTTGCAGTCGCGGGGACTGCCGATCACGCCAGCCGAGGATTCGCGCATGGCCACGCTGCGCGCGGCGGGGGAGGCCCTCTATCGTGAGCGTCGCGGACAACTCGACCTCTCCTGCGCGCAGTGCCACGACGACAATGCGGGCCGGCGCCTGGCAGGCAGCGTCATCCCGCAGGGACACCCGACGGGCTATCCGATCTACCGGCTGGAATGGCAGGCCGTGGGCTCGCTGCAGCGGCGGCTGCGCGGCTGCATGACCGGCGTGCGGTCCGAGCCCTACGCCTATGGTGCGCCCGAATACATCGCCATCGAGGCCTTCCTTATGGGCCGCGCAGCGGGCATGGCGGTGGAGACGCCGGCCGTCAGGCCTTAGGAGCGGTGATGCTCTCCGATCGGGTGACGACGCCGGAGGCCCTGCGCGACCGCCTCGCCCGCGTCATCGTCGCTCTCGCGCCGGGGCGCTTCCTCCGCGTTCCCGTCGATGGTGTGGACGGGGTGGGCAAGACGACCTTCGCCGATGCGCTCGGGGCCGTGGTGGCGGGGCTGGGGCGGCCGGTGGTGCGAGCCTCGGCCGATGGGTTCCTGAACCGGCGCGCCATCCGATACCGGCTCGGCCGCGCCTCGCCGGAGGGGTTCTACCGCGACACCTACGATCTCGCCGCGCTGCGGCGCTGCCTCCTCGCGCCGATGGGTCCGTACGGTGGGGGCCTGCATAGGCGTGCGGTCTTCGACGCCACGGCGGATGGGCCGCTGCCCGAAGCCTGGGAACGGGCGCCGCCCGGGGCCGTGCTGGTGCTGGACGGCATGTTCCTGCACCAGCCCGGGCTTCGGGACTGCTGGGACCTGTCGGTGCTGCTGGTCGCCCCCGCCGCGATAACGGTGCCGCGCGGTGCGTCGCGCGGTGTTGGCCATGGCTCGCCCGATCCGGAGGCTCCGTCGAACCGCCGCTATGTGGAGGGACAGCGCCGCTATTTCGCGGAATGCGACCCGGCGGCGCATGCTTCTGTCGTGGTCGAGCACAGCAGCCTCGCGGCGCCGCGCATCCTCGTCTGGCGTGTCCCGGCCGAAGCTGCGACATGAGGTGCCGGAGAGAAGCGCATGACAGGCACCGACCCGCCCGAGGGCCTCTTCGCCCCCGTCCGCGTCCTGCGGGAGGCGCAGCCCGGCGGCGGCTGGCTGCTGCGTTCGCGCGATCCGCTGCTGGACCATGCGGCACGCATCACCGACGCGCTCTGGCATTGGGCGGGTGAGGCGCCGGAGCGGCAATTGCTGCGCGAACGAGGGCCGGATGGCGCCTGGTGGGGCGTCACCTACGCGGAGGCGGCCGAGCGCGTGCGGCGCATCGCCGCGGCGCTGCTGGTGCGAGGGCTCGGGCCGCAGCGTCCCGTCGCGGTGCTCTCCGGCAACTCCGTCCGGCATGCGTTGCTGGCCTTCGCGGCGCAGGCGGTGGGCGTGCCCTACGCCGCCGTCTCCGTGCCCTACAGCTTGCAGAGCAGCGATCTCGGCAAGCTCCGGCACATCCTCGCGAAGCTCCGCCCCGGCCTGATCCTGGCGGAGGACGGGCCGCCCTTCGCGCGCGCGCTTGCCGTACCGGAGGCAGCCGGGATCGAGGTCGTGACGCTCGCGCCCATTTCCGGCGCGACGCAGTGGGCGGCGCTGGAGGACGGCGTGCCGGACGCGGCGCTGGCTCGCGCCATCGCGGCCGTGGATCCCGGTGCGCCGGTGAAGCTGCTGTTCACCTCCGGTAGCACGGGAATCCCCAAGGGCGTGCCCGCGACGCATCGGATGATGGCGGCGAACCAGCAGCAGATCGGCCAGGCCTGGCCCTTCCTGCACCGGGAGCCGCCGGTGATCCTGGACTGGCTGCCCTGGAGCCATGTCTTCGGCTGCAGCCACAACCTCAACATGGCGCTGTGCTACGGCGGCACCTTGTGGATCGATGGCGGCCGCCCGATGCCCGGCGCGCATGCGCAGACCGTCGCCAACCTGCGCGAGGTCGCGCCGACGCTCCGCTTCGATGTGCCGCGCGGCCATGCGCTGCTGCTGCCGGAACTCGAGGCCGATCCCGCGCTGGCTGAGCAGTTCTTCTCCCGCCTGCGCCTGCTGTTCAGTGCCGGCGCGGCGCTGCCGGAGCCGGCCTTCAGGCATCTCCAGGCGCTGGCCGCGCGGCACGCCCCGCACCCCGTGCCCGTCGTCTCCTCCTGGGGCCTGACGGAGACCGCGCCGGCCTGCTGTACCACGCATGACGGGCGCGCCGCCGCCGCTGGCATCGGCACGCCACTTCCTGGCGTCACGCTCAAGCTGCTGCCGGTGGACGGCAAGATCGAGATCAGGGTGAAGGGCCCGAACGTCTTCGCCGGCTACCTCGACGAACCGGAGGCCACCGCCGCCGCCTTCGACGAAGACGGGTTCTACCGCACCGGCGATGCCGTCGCCTGGGTCGACCCCGAGGATCCCGCCCGCGGCCTGCGCTTCGACGGCCGCCTGGTTGAGGACTTCAAGCTTTCCTCCGGCACCCGCATCAATGCGCAGGAACTCCGCCTCCGCGCGCTGGCGGCGCTGGCCGGAATGGTGCGCGACCTTGTCGTCGTCGGCTCCGACCGCGACGATGTCGGGCTGCTGGTCTTCCCGGCCGAGGGCTGCGACCGCGCCGTGCTGTCCGCGGCGCTGGGCGCCATGAACCTGGCAGCCGGCGGCGCCTCGTCGCGCAGCGTCGCGCGTGCCATGCTGCTAGCGGAGCCGCCTTCGCTCGACACGGGCGAGATGACGGACAAGGGCTCTCTCAACGTCCGCGCCATCCTGACCCGGCGCGCGAACGCGCTCGCACGGCTTTACGACAACGAAGACCCGGAGGTCATTCGCCCATGCCCGACGTGAACCAGGGGACCGCCCCCGACTGGACCCGCTACGCCGATGGCGCGCTGGTCGAGACCTTCGCCGACGCCACGCTGCTGGCCGCGGCGCGCACGCCCTTCGTCGATCTCAACGGGTCGCTCGCCCAGGTCTCGCCGACCGATCTCGGCATCCATGCGGCGAAGGCCGCGCTGGCGCGCAGCGGGATCGATCCGGCCCGCCTCGGCGCGACGGTCGCCGGCAACTGCATCCAAGCGAGCTACGACACGCTGTTCTACGCGCGGCATATCGGCCTCTACGCCGGCATGAAGGACGACAGGCCGGCGCACGGTGTGCAGCGTCTCTGCACTACCGGCTTCGAAGCCATTGCGCAGGGCGCGCGGATGACCAGCGCAGGCCAGGTCGAAGCCGCGCTCTGCGTCGGCACGGAGAGCATGAGCCGCGCGCCGATCGTCGCCTATGCCCATCGCGGCGGCTTCGCGCTCGGCCAGGTCGAGTTCAAGGACGCGCTCTGGGAGGGGCTGTTCGATTCAGGCTGCGGCACGGCGATGGGCGGCACGGCGGAGAACCTGGCGCGCCTCCACACCGTGACGCGCGAGGAGACCGACGCCTACGCCGCGGCCAGCTTCGCCCGCGCGCTGGAGGCCCAGGCCGCCGGCCGCTTCGCCGAGGAGATCGCGCCGGTCGTCGACACCGTCTTCGAGGGCCCCGGCCTCAAGCCGCGCAAGCTCAAGCTGCCCCGCGGCGCCAAGGGCGAGGTGGCGCAGGACAGCCATGTGCGCCCGACGCCGATCGAGGTCCTGGCCAAGCTCAACCCGGTCTTCGGCGGCGTGCAGACCGGCGGCAACAGCAGCGCCATCGTCGATGGCGCGGCGGCGGTGGTGCTGACGACCGGCAAGGTCGCGGCCGCAGGCGCGGCCGGCGGCGCGCCGCCGCTGGGGCGCATCGTGGCGGCCTCGGTCGCCGGCGTGCCGGCGGAGGTGATGGGCATCGGGCCGGTGCCGGCCGCGGTGGCGCTGCTGCGCAAGCTGGGTCTGACCGTCGCCGACATCGATCTCTGGGAGATCAACGAGGCCTTCGGTGCGCAGGCGGAGAGTGTGCGCCGCGCGCTCGGTGTCTCGCATGACCGGTTCAACGTGAATGGCGGCGCGATCGCCTTCGGCCATCCGCTGGCGGCGACGGGCGTGCGCTGCGTGCTCTCGGTGATGATGGAACTGAAGCGCCGCGGGAAGAAGCGCGGCATCGCCGGGGCCTGTGCCGGCGGCGGGCAGGGGATGGCGGTGCTGGTGGAGGTCGACTGACCTGCGGCCTCTGCCGGGGGCCTGTCCTTCGGGCGGCCTTCGCAGAAGCGTGTTTTCAATAAATACAAGGCTCTGCTGTATCCGCCGGACAAATTCGGCCTCGCTCCTCCCGACCGAAGCCGATCCGCCACTATAGGTAATTATTCCCTGTCCGTGCAAGGTCCGCAACAATCGGTGTCCAGAGGCCTTTCGGCCTTTGGCGGGTTGGGGTCTGGGGAAGGGCAGGGCCCTTCCCCAGGTGTCACCCGGAAAGCGCCCCCCAGATCCGCGCCGCCGTCGCCGGCTGGTCCTCCAGCCGCGCGCCGACCTGCGCGAGCGCATCGTTCACTGCGTTCATCAGCGCCCCGATGCCGCCCATCACCCCGCCCTCTGCCATGCCCTTGATGCCGGCCGGCGTGTTCGGGCTGGCGATATCGAGGTGCAGCAGGGCGAAGTCCGGCAGGTCGTCGGCCCGGGCCAGCGCGTAGTCCTGGAAGCTGCCGGCCAGCGCCTGGCCGTCGGCGTCGTAGGCCGCGTGCTCCAGCATGGCGCCGGAGAGGCCCATGCCTGTCGCGCCCTGAGTCTGCCCTGCGACGACCATCGGGTTGATGCGCGTCCCTGAATTCTCGGCCACGACGTAGCGCAGGATGCGCAGCGCCCCCGTGGCACGGTCGATCTCCACCGCGCAGGCATGGGTGCTGTTGGTGTAGGTCATCGGCGGCGGATCGTAGGCCAGCACCTGGTGCAGCCCCGGCTCCATCCCCGCCGGCAGGCGCAGCGGGTCGAGATGCGCGGTGCGGGCAAGCTGCGCCAGGGTCAGCCCGGTATCGGACCAGCCCTCCGCGCTGCGGGCGACGACGCGGCTGTCGCGAAGGTCCAGCCCGTCGGCGCTGTTGCGGTCGAGCAGCGCCGCGGCGATCGCCAGCAGCTTCGCCTTCAGTTTCAGGCCGGCCATGTAGAGCGCGCCGCCGCCCGCCGTCGCGCCGCGCGCGCCGCGGCTGCCCATGCCGTAGGGCGCGATGTCGCTATGGCCGATGCGAAGCTGCACGTCCTCCATCGCCGCGCCGAGGCCGGCGGCCGCGGCCTGGGCCAGCGTCGTCTCGTAGCCCTGGCCCGAGCCCATCAGCCCGCAGGACAGGATGACGGCGCCGGAGGGTTCCACCCGCACCAGCGCCACCTCGTGCCCCGATCCAGGGATGCCGGCGGCCTTGTAGAAGGCGGAGCCGTAGGTCGTGCTCTCGACCACGGTACAGAGGCCGATGCCCAGCAGGGTGTCGCCGGGTGCCTGGCGGGCGCGGAGATCGGTATAGCCCAGCGCTGCGGCGGCAGCGTCCAGAGTCTCGGCGGGGGTCAGGCTCTCGTCGTAGCGCTCGCCGGTGGCGGTGACGAAGGGCGGCGTCGCCAGGTTGCGCTGCCGCACTTCCAGCGGGTCGAGGCCGAGGTCGCGCGCGATGGCGTCCATCGTCCCCTCCATCACCCAGGACGTGATCGCCATCGGCGCGCGCATCGGGCCGGAGGGGCATTTGTTCGTCAGCCAGACCTCGACCGCGTAGCCGTAGTCCCGGATCGCATAGGGGCCGGGCAGGATCATTGCGATCACCCGGGCCATGTAGTTGGCCGGGAAGAAGGACCAGGCGCCGAAATCGGCATCGATGCGGCAGCGCAGGCCGAGGACGCGACCCTCGGCGGTTACGGCGGCGTCCGTGGTGACCACCTCTTCCCGCGCGTGCAGGGATGCGGTCAGGTTCTCGCCCCGCGTCTCCCGCCAGCGCACGGGCCGCCGCAGGAGGCGCGCGGCGGCGGCGATGCAGAGATCCTCGCGCAGCGGGATGATCTTCTGGCCGAAGCCGCCGCCCATGTCGGGGCTGTCGACCGTGACCTGGTATTCCTTCAGCCCCAGCCGCCCCGCCATGGCGCTGCGATAGGGGTGCGGCGCCTGGGTGCCGACGCGCATCGTCAGGTGCTGCCGCCCCGCGTCCCAGAGCGCCAGGCACGACCGCGGCTCGAGCGGCGCATGGGTCTGGCGATGCTGGCCGAAGCGGGCGCGCACCACCCGATCCGCCCGCGCGAAGGCGGCGTCGAGGCCGGGGGTCGCGAATTCCTGGCGCGAGGCGCGGTTGGAGGCCAGGGCGGGATCGACCAGCGGCGCGTCCGGCGCGCGCGCCTGCCCAACCGAGGCGATGGCGGGCAGCGGGTCCCAGTCGACCGCGACCATCTCCGCTGCGTCCTCCGCGATGGTGCGCGTGTCGGCCAGCACCACGGCCACCGGGTCGCCGACGAAGCGCGCGGCCTCGACCGGCAGCACCGGCATGGTCATCGGCTGCAAACCCTCGATCGGCGGGGCCATGACCAGCGGTGCCACCAGCGCGCCGAGATCCACCCCCGTCAGCACTGCGGCGACGCCGGGCAGGGCGCGCGCGGCGTCCGTGTCGATGCCGCGGATGCGGGCATGGGCATGCGGGCTGCGCAGGAAGACCGCGTGCAGGCAGCGGTCGGGATCGGCGAGGTCGTCGAGGAATCCGCCCGCCCCGATGAGCAGGCGATGATCCTCCCGCCGGCGCAGGGGCTGGCCGAGGAGGCTGCCAGGGTCTGGTGGGGGCGGGACATCGGGCATGCGCCACTCTGTGCATGCCGCGCGGAGCGGTCTAGCCTCTCCGCACCAACAGGAGGAAACGGCGATGGCGAAGAGCGAAGCGTGGAAGGTCGGCGACAAGGTCCGGTCCGACCTCATCGGCCCCGCGGCGGTGGCGAAGATGCAGGCCGCCGGCACCTACGACGACCCGCTGATGGAGAAATTCGGCGACTATGCGCGGGAGGCGGTCTTCGCCGGCCTCTGGACCCGCGGCGGCGTCGACAAGAAGACCCGCGCGCTGATCTGCGTGGTGTCCGACACCGCGATCCACGCCCTGCCGGAACTGGCGCTGCATCTGCGCATGGCGCGGCGGCTCGGCTGGACCGAGGAGGAACTCGGCGAGGCGCTGCTGGTGGCGAAGAAGGTGTTTGCCGAGATGCGGTCGGAGCCGGGCGGCGGGCTGGAGTAGCCTCGCCGAAGGCCGGCGCGTTGACCGCGCCGGCGGGCTTTCCTACCGTTCCTCCAACCACGGAGGAACGGTGACCATGCCTGGTAGCGCATTGTTGGACGGCGGACGCAAGCCACGCTTCGCCTACCAGATCGGCGCGGTGGGGGAGGAGACGCAGACCGACCGGGAACTCTACCGGGAAGCGATCCTCGACGCCCAGCTTGTGCACCGCCACCGCTACGACGCGGCCTGGATGGTGGAGCACCATTTCTCCGACTACTACCCGCAGCCCAACCCGTTGCTGTTCCTGTCGCATATTGCCGCGGCCTGCCCGGGCCTCGGGCTCGGCACCGCGGTGATGGTGCTGCCCTGGTACGATCCCGTGCGCTTCGCCGAGGACCTGGCGATGCTGCAGACCCTGACCGATGGCGAACTGCATATCGGCATGGGCCGCGGCACGGCGAAGAGCGAGTACGACGCCTTCGGCATCGCCATGGAATCCGCGCGCGACCGATTCCGGGAGAGCTGGGAGTTCGTCCAGAAGGCCATGCAGGGCGGGGCCTTCACCTTCGAGGGCCACACCACGCATTTCGCCACGCCGACCACGCTGCGCCCGACCTTCGACCGCCGCCCCAACTTCTACGGCGCCATCGGCAGCATCGAGAGCGCGGCGATCATGGGCGAGCTCGGCCTGCCGCCGCTGTGCCTGTCCAGCTTCCCGGACCACCTGCTGCGCAAGATCCTGGAGACCTGGGTCGCCAAGCGGCAGGAGCGCGGCAGCGACGGCAGCGCGCCGGCCTTCCCGATCTCCATCAAGTGCTTCGTCGCGGAGACCGACGAGAAGGCGCAGGACCTGGCGCGGCACTACCTGCCGAAATTCTTCGACCTGCAGGTGAAGCACTACCAGTCCGACAACGCGCCCTGGGGCAACATCCAGGGCTACCAGCAGTTCAACAAGATGTTCGGCAACCTGAAGAAGCTGACCGATCCGGCGAATCTCGGCCCCTACATCGCGCAGAACCTGGTCGGCTCGCCGGAGACGGTGGCGCGGCGGATCCGCGAGCTGCGCGCGGTCGGCTTCGACTACTTCCTGGTCAGCAACGCGACCTTTGGCGTGCCGCGCGCGGTGCGGCACGAGACCATCCGCCTTTTCGCCGAGGAGGTGGTGCCGCGTGTGCTGGCGGAGGAGGCCGTCGCGGCGGCGTAGCGCGCCGCCGCGCAGCGCACCCTTTTCGGCCGAATAGCTACGCGGGGAGGTGCGCGCGGCCGCGGGGATACTGGAGCATCAGCACCTCCGCGCCGCCGGGGCCCGCCATGGCCGCGGCCGGCCCGTCCGCCGGGAAGACGAAGGCGCAGGAGAGGGGAGGCAGGTCCTCCCCGCCCAGGCGGAGCGCGCCGGCGGTGACGACCCAGTACTGGCCCTCGCCTTCGGTCGGGTCGGGGCCGGTCAGCGCCGCGCCCGGTGGCAGGCGGTGGCGCCAGGCGGCGAGTCCGTCGGATTCCATCGGCACGAGCACACGCACCTCGGGCGCTGGCAGCGCGCGAAGGTCGGCGGCGGTCGCCGGCGGCCCGGCCTCGGCCTTCGCTTCCCGGAACTTGCGCGGGCGCCCGCGCATCTCGTGCGCCGACTCCCGCACGTAGCGCGCCCCGGGATCGTAGCCGTTGCGCAGCGTGAAGTAGTGCAGCCCCGCCGGCCCCGCGCGCAGCGGGCCGTAGCTGGAGAACGCGTTGGTGTAGTGGATCGCGACCGGCGCCACGTGGTGCCGGCCGAGCTCGCCCTCGCCGCCCACCACCACCTGCCACTGGTTGGCGGCGTGGAAATGCGCCTGCACCAGCGTCTCCGCGCCCTGCTCCACCAGGAAGCCCATGGGGTAGATCACCTCCGGCCCCGGCGGCGGCGGGGTCTCGGCGGTGCGCATGGCGAAGTTGGTGCCGAAATAGGTGGTCAGGTGCGCCGGCACCCCGTTCGGCAGGATGGCGCGGCGGGTGGGCGCAACGGCGTCGCGGGCGGCGATCTGCATGGAAGGATCCTCCCGCCGCCCAGTCTAGGCCGGGCGGCGGGAGAGGGCCATGCGGGCTGGAGCGTGATCGCCGGAGGTGGAATCACCGAAGGCGTGAATCACACGATAAATCAGGAGCCTAGACCCTGAGCCGCGCTTCTGTGCGCGCGGATCAGGGTCTAGGCGGCCGCCTGCGGTTCCGGCGCCGGCGGGGCGGCCGGCGCGCCTTTCTTCCGCGCCCGCCATTCCTCGAAGCGCTGGATCACCACGAAGTAGGACGGCACGAAGAGCACCGCGAGGCAGGTCGAGGCCAGCATGCCGCTGAACACGGTGATGCCGATCGACTTTCGCGCCGAGGCGCCGGCGCCATCCGCCATGACCAGCGGCAGCACGCCGAGGATGAAGGCGAAGCTCGTCATCAGGATCGGCCTGAGCCGCGCGATGGCCGCCCCCACCGCGGCCTCCGCGATCTCCTTGGCGTGCTTGATCCGCATCTCGCGCGCCACCTCGACGATCAGGATGGCGTTCTTGGCCGAGAGCGCGATCAGCAGCACCAGCCCGACCTGGGTGTAGAGATTGTTGTCCGCCCCCAGCGCGTTCAGCGCGATCACCGGCCCCAGCACCGCCAGCGGCACCGCCAGCAGCACGGAGATCGGTGCGAGCCAGCTTTCGTAGGTCGCGGCGAGGACGAGGTAGACCAGCAGCACCGCGAGGCCGAAGACGATGTAGAGCGCGTTGCCGACCTGCTTCTCCTGGTAGGACATCGCCGACCATTCGAAGCCGGTGCCGCGCGGCAGGGTCGCGGCCGCGATCTCCTCCATCAGGTCGATCGCCTGGCCCGAGCTGAAGCCCGGCGCCGGCGTGCCGACGATCGTCGAGGCGGGATAGAGGTTGTAGAGCGTGATCAGCGGCGCGCCGACCTGCTCGTGGATGTCGATCACCGTGCCGATCGGCACCATCTGGTTCGACTTGTTCCGCACATAGAGGTTGCGGATGTTGTCGGGCAGCGCACGGGCGGCGGCATCGGCCTGCACATAGACCTGGAAGACGCGGCCGAAGCGGGTGATCTGGCCGACGTAGTTCGAGCCCAGGTAGGAGGCGATGGTCTCGAAGACCTGGTCCACCGTGACCTGCAGTTGCTCCGCCTTGGTGCGGTTCACCTCCACGTTCAGCATCGGCGTGCTGGCGCGGAAGGAGGTGAGCATCCGCCCGAGCCCGGTCTGGGTCGAACCGCGGCTGATGATCGAGTCCGTCAGCCCCTGCAGGCGCATCCAGTCGAAATTGCCGTCCCGGAGCTGCACCATCATGGTGAAGCCGCTGGCCTGTCCGATGCCCTGGATCGGCGGCGGGATGAGGATGAGCGAGGTCATCTCCTCGATCGCCTCCATCTTCCGCATCAGGGCAAAGTAGATGGTCCGGAGGTCCTCGCCCTTGGCCTCGTTGCGGACGCCCCAGTCCTTCAGCATCACATAGGCGACGCCGGCATTGGCCAGGGTGGCGTTGTTGTCGATCGGCGAGACGCCGGTGATGGAGATGACGCGCTCCACCCCCGGGACCTCCTTGGCCAGGGCGGCGACGCGCGTCAGCACCGCCTGCGTGCGCTCGACCGAGGCGCCATCGGGCAGCTGCGCCGCGACCAGGACGTAGCCCTGGTCCTCGGTCGGCAGGAACCCCGTGGGAATGCGGGAGAGGCCGTAGAAGGACCCGCCGACCAGCGCCAGCGCGATCACCATCATGATCCCGCTGCGCTTGACCATGGCGCCGATCAGCCGGCCATAGGCGTGCTCGAGCTTTCCGTAGACATAGTTGAAGCCGCGGTAGAAGGCGTTGCGCTTCTCGGGCGGCGTCGGCGGGCGCAGCCACATGGCGCACTGCGTCGGCTTCAGGGTCGCGGCGTTGATCGCGCTGATCAGGGCCGTCGCCGCGATGACGAGGGCGAACTGCGCGAACATCTGCCCCGTCAGCCCGGGCATGAAGGCGGCCGGGATGAACACCGCCATCAGCACCAGGGTGATGCCGATGACCGGGCCGATCAGCTCCTCCATCGCGCGTTCCGCGGCCTGGCGGCCCGGATAGCCCTTCTCCATCTGGGATGCCGCGCCTTCGACGATGACGATGGCGTCGTCGACGACGATGCCGATCGCGAGGACGATCGCGAAGAGGGTCGAGAGGTTGATGGTGAAGCCGAGCGCCGCCATGGCGGCGAAGGCGCCGATGATGGTCACCGGCACTGTCGTCGCCGGCACCAGGCTCGCCCGCCAGTCCTGCAGGAAGACCATGATGACGACGAGCACGAGGATGCCGGCCTCGTAGAGCGTGCTGTAGACCTCCGAGATCGAGGCCTTCACGAACTCCGTCGTGTCGAAGGGGATGTCCCAGGTCAGGTCCTGCGGGAAGGCCTTGGCCAGGTCCTGCATCTTGGCGCGGACCCGGTCGCCGACCTGGATCGCGTTGGCGCCAGGGGTCTGGTAGATCGCGATGCCGGCGGAGGGCTTGTTGTCCACCGTGAAGGTCTGGCTGTAGGTCTGCGCGCCGAGCTCGACCCGCGCGATGTCGCGGATGCGGATGAAGGCGCCGCCGGCCTCCGAGCCGGACCGCACCACGATGTTCTCGAACTCCGACGGGTCGGTGAAGCGGCCGGCGATGTTGATGGTGTACTGGAAGGCTTGGCCCGCCGGCGCCGGCGGCGCGCCGACCTGGCCCGCCGTGACCTGCTGGCTCTGCCCCTGGACGGCGTTGATCACGTCCTGCGGCGTCAGCCCCAGCGCATACATCTTGGCCGGGTCCATCCAGATCCGGATGGCGTACTGGCCGGCGCCGAAGACCACCGTGTTGCCGACGCCGGGCAGGCGCGCCAACTCGTTGATCAGGTTGATGTTGGCGTAGTTCGACATGTAGAGGCTGTCGAACCGCCCGCCGGGCGAGCCCAGGGTCACGATCTGCAGGATGGCGGTGGATTTCTTCTGCACCACCACGCCCTGCGCCT
>JAIYAI010000705.1 GCA_027489135.1 Acetobacteraceae bacterium | reverse complement strand
GCTCCATCGCCGCCGTCTGGCACCGCATCGGAGAACTCCTCACCGAGTTCTCCCCAACCGAGTACTCAAACTACTTCAGACATGCAGGGTATGTTGCAGCGTAAATGGATCACGCTCTAATTCACAATCCAGGAGTAACGGGGGGAGGACATCCAAATCGGGTTGGCGGATGGTCTGGTGACAGGGCTTTGCCACCCGGATTCCAGGGCATCGATTTTGTTGACCCGATGTCCAGTTTTTCCCTTTTGGTGAACGACCCTTTGGCCTGGCGATCTCGATGATGCGTGGACACCAGGCTGTCGAGACGCGTCGCCCAGCTGTCCGCGGAGATGGCCACGACCGGGCCTGGGTGTCGGACCGCCGTACCGATAAGCGATCAGCCAGTGCCCCGGGTCAGGCACGCCATGGGCGATGTCCTGCCGTACTCCGGTGCTGCCGGAGCACGTGTGTCGTTCAGGTGGGGCCGGTCCAGCCGCGCACCTGGCGATACGTGGCTTCGTGTTGGCGAAGGAATTCGTTGATCGCTGCACCATCCAGCGGCGGCGGCTGTGTCCCGATGTGGCGGCTGATCTTGCAGGCCCGCAGCCAGTCGGCCGCCTCGCCCTCGCGGATCTTCGGGCCGACGAGGTCGCCGAAGCTCACACCAAGATCCGGACCGATAAGCAGAGCAAAGGCGACCTTGGCTTCCTGGTCGGGCAGATCCAGGCACCCGATGCGGCGTCCCAGCTGATACCGGCGCCCACTCGACGTGATCACCAGACCCGTGCGGATCTCGTACCGCCGAACGGGCGACGACCGCGTCCAGGCGAGGCCGCCGGTCTCGACATGCGATACGGCATAGCCGAACAGCAGCCGAGCGTCGGCCAGATCTACCTGACACCAAGGGTCAAGCTCGGCATCGAAATTGACCGTCGTCATGGGAATTCCGGCGAGAGTGACACGAGGAGGGCTGGACCGTTGGGAAGGGCATGCCCCGTTGGCTGACGGGAGACTGACGGGTCCTCGGCCCGGATCTGGCGCCTCTGGCCCGGTGTCGCCGCCGCGGATGTCTGTCACCGCCGAGCCCTCCGCCGATCGGCCACCAAGTCCTCCTCGCGCACGACGAAAACGGGAGCACCGGCCGCGTCGTGGTAGGCCGCCATCAGGTGCAGCAGGAGCGCCGTGAGAGTGCAGCGATACCGATGAGTCGCCTCGCGCAGTTGCTCGGTGACGTAATGGGGCACGTCCGCGCGGATGCCCGATGACCAGGGCACGACCTCCCCGGGGGCGGGGATGGTCAGGTCGGGTGCGATCGGACTGATCAGCGACGGGCCACCCGGGCGTGCGACGCTCGGCGCCGTGCGGTCGGTGCGAGGCCGTACGTCGCAGGCGAGCAGTTCGCGGTGCGTCGCCACGCCCGGGAGCAATCCCTTTGCGGGCGATACGGGCGCTTTCATCTTGCATGCCTCGCGCCCAGGGGGTGACGCCTGAACGGCGCAACAGCGGCGCCCGCAATTGGCCAGCAGTTTCCGCCAATGACCCAAGGGTATCGGACGCTGCGCTTTCGCCTTGACACGCGCCTACCGAGCTGTCCCATGTCAGCGTAATCTCCTGATGACATATCGAGCCTCATGACGACAGCACTCCAGGGCTGGGCCTTAGATCCCGATCCCGACCGCGCGCCTTCGATCGCTCAATTCCGAGCTGCCCGGGCTCTGGTCGACTGGTCCCAGGACGAACTCGCCGCAAATGCGGGTGTCGGCCGGGCGACCGTCGGAGATTTCGAGCGCGGCGCGCGCAGGCCGATGCGCCAGAATTTACGCGCCATGCGGAGCACGCTCGAGGCGGCTGGCATTTGCTTTCTCTGGTCCAGCGATGGCGGCGAGGGCGTCGTCGTTGCGAGAGCCTCGCCCTCCGTGACGCCCCGCACGGACTGACCACCTCTCGCTACTGGGGTGGGTGCGCGACCCGCGGACCGGTGCCTCCGAGCCCGGTCCGCGGGCCACTCCGCCGCGGCATCGTCAGCCCATCCCCCCCGGGTGAGCCATGCATGCCGCAGCATCCTGTCGCCGCGCTCAGTGCGCGGCAGGAACCGATTGCGCCTTCCGCCTGGGCAGCAGGGGCGCGCGGTGCATGAGGGCCTCGACCGAGGCGGGGGACCCCGCCGGCGCTCCGGCACCCGTGACCGCGAGGTCGAGGAGCGCCATCCGTCGGGCGCGCAGATGCGCGGCCAGGGCAGGCCCCTCCAGTCGGAGCCCCGCGTGGCGCAGCGGCGGGCGCTCGGTCTCGGCGAGGAGGCGATCGACCATCGCGGCCGCCTCGAGCGCGGCGAGGACGCAGCCGCCCTCATGGACCGCCAGAAGCAGGGCCGAGATCGCCAAGTCGATCGTGTCCTGGCACCCGGGGTGCCCGTCGTCGTCCGCCCGAAGCACCAGCCGTGCCGCCAAGCGCCACGCCCGGTCTGCCTGCCCCAGCTCTCTGAATTCCCTGACGTTGTGGGCCGTCGCGCAGCCCAGCGGCCCTGCGACGAGGCGCGGCGGCAGGGCCGTGACCCGGGCGCCGACCAGGTCCGCGACCTCCCGGATCCTGCCAGGGAAGGCCGCCGGGCTCGGGTGGGCCCAGCGCTGACTGGTCGGCCCGTTCGCCGCATCGGCGATCGCCGGCGCGGTGGAACCGACATTCCGCGCACCAACGAGGTGCAGCCGCGGCGTCACGACTCCCCCGCGCCGCGAAGGCAGCGGCGGGACCGAGAGCGGTCGCACGCTGGCCTGTCGGGCGGGGCTGCTCTGTTCAGGGACGATATGCATGGACTGAGCTCCACGGTTCTCTTCGCAGCCAGGAAATACTCCTGGCATCCGCGGATGTCAACGAAATTCCGTGAGCCCAGGAATTCATCCTGGCACTTCGTCGGCCGACGTTCCCGTGGAGAGCCGCGTCCCGAGTGCGATCGGGTGTCTGGAACGGCCCGGGGGCATCTGCCGTGGAGACGGGCCAGCGCCAGGCCCCTGCCGCGGCGGACGCGGTGGCTCAGGCATGATTCCGCGGGCGTCCGCGCTTGGGTCGGACTGCCGCCAGCCCCTCGAAGTCCAGGCCGTGGAAGATCGAGAGATCGAGATCCTCCAGGAGGGGGATGCTTGCCACCGTCCGTGTCTCGGTCCGGTTCATGCCCTGCGTTCCGTAGCCCTCGTGCACGTCGCTGGTCTCGTGCCCGAGAGCCCGCAGCAGGCGCTTGGCGACACCATTCGCTTCCTTGCATGGCTCAGCGGTACCGAGGATACGGTCCGGTCCAGCTTCGCGCGCCCTGGCTTGGGCGCCCCACACGGTGCGTGGCTTCCTCGCCGGCCTCAAGAAGCGTGGCTTCGAGGTGATCGTCCACGAGCGAGTCCGGCAGGTCGGACCCGGCAAGGAGGGGGCGCAGGGCAGCTACACGGTCTACCGCATCGCCGCCGAGCCCGCGGGCTGATGCGGCGGCAGGAGCAGCGGCTGGCGGTAGGGTACCTCCGGGTCTCGACCGCCGAGCAGGGGCAGAGCGGCCTTGGCCTGGAGGCGCAGCGCGCCGCGATCCACAGCTTTGCCCATAGCCAGGGCTGGTCGCTGGTGGCCGAGTTCGAGGACATCGCGTGCGGCAAGGATGACCAGCGCGCGGGGTTCCAGGCGGCGCTGGCGCGCTGCCGGCAGCTGGGCGCGGTGCTGGTCGCGGCGCGGCTCGACCGAATCACGCGCCGTGCGCACACTCTGTCGCAGCTGCTGGAGGACGGCGTGTCGACCTGCAAGCTCAACGGCGTCGACCCGCAGCGCTACTTCGCCGAGGTCCTGGCCCGCCTCGTCAACGGCTGGCCAAATAGCCGCATCGACGAACTCATGCCGTGGTGCTGGGCACCCACAAAAAACGACTGATCGTCAAGCCATCGGGCGCAAGGGTGCAGGGCTATCGCATTTGACCGATGACGGTCCTTGCGAAGTCATCGGACCATCCGGATCGCTTTCGCTTGCGCCGGACGG
>JAIYAI010000675.1 GCA_027489135.1 Acetobacteraceae bacterium | reverse complement strand
GTGACAGCTACGCCTGCTCGGCGCATTTCCTCTGGATCGGCGACCGCACCGGCCAGCCCGCCGGCGCGCATGTGGAATCCGTCCGCAGCGTGAAGAACCCGATCGGCATTAAGGTCGGCCCGACCAGCGACCCTGCGGAACTGGTCCGCATCACCGAGATCCTGAACCCCGCGAACGAGAAGGGCCGCCTGACCCTGATCAGCCGCATGGGCGCGGACAAGGTGCAGGACAAGCTCGGGCCGCTGCTGGCGGCGGTGGCGCGCGCAGGCCGCAACGTCACCTGGCTCTGCGACCCGATGCACGGCAACACCACCACGGTCGGCAATTACAAGACCCGCAACTTCGACGCCGTGATGGGCGAGGTGCGCGGCTTCTTCGCCGCCCATGACGCGGAGGGGACCATCCCCGGCGGCGTGCATGTGGAGATGACCGCCAGCGACGTCACCGCCTGCCTCGGCGGCGCGCATCGCCTGTCGGAAGCCGACCTCGCGCAGAACTACGCGACCTTCTGCGACCCGCGCCTGAATGCGGAGCAGTCGCTGGAACTCGCCTTCCTGATCGCGGAGGAGTTGAAGGCTCGTCGCCTGCGCCCGGACCAGGCGCAGGCCCAGGCCGCGCAGTAGCGCGGTGGCCCAGGGCCCGGAGGATCCGGGACGGGCGGCGATGGACGCGACCATCGCCGCCCGCACCGATACCTACTTCAACCGCACCCGCGGCATTGTGCAGCGATTCGGCGATGCCCGGGTCACCTATGCCGTCTTCATGCGTCGGCCCGTGGTCTCCGCCCCCCGGCTGATGCTGGACTGGCTGACCGAGGTGGCGCGGGCGCGCGGCACCGAATTCGAGATCGACCTTGTGCACCCCGAAGGCACATGGGTCGGTGCGGGCGATCCGATCCTGACCATCACCGGCAGCTTCGCGGCGCTCGCGGATCTCGAGACGCTCTACCTGCAGAAGCTGGGTCCGGCCTGCGTCGCCGCGCACAACGCCTACCAGATGAGCCTGGAACTGCCGAAGGTCGCCTTCCTGGCGATGGATGCGCGGCACTGCGCCGGCTTCGAGATGCAGGACATGATGGCCTATGCGGCCTCGGTCGGCGGACGCGCGGCGCGGAAGGAAGGGGCCAGGGGCTTCGTCGGCAACGCCACGGATGCGACCGCCCACTGGTTCGCCGAACCAGGCGAAGCAACGCCCCGCCGCGGCCTTGGCACCATGCCGCATGCGCTGATCGGCTACGCCAACTCCACCGTCCGTGCGGCCGAGATGTTCCACGAGGCCTTCCCCGAGCAGGACCTGACGGTGCTGACCGACTATTTCGGGCGGGAGGTGACGGACGGGCTCGCGGTCTGCCGCCGCTTCCCGGACCTCGCCGCGGCGGGGCGGATGGCGGTGCGGCTCGACACCCATGGCGGCCGCTTCCTTGAGACGCTCGATCCGGCCGAGAGCTACGCCGTGCTGGAACGCCACGCGCCCGGCGCCATCCGGCGCTACCGCAACGAAACGGAGTTGCGCCACCTGGTCGGCACCGGCGTCTCGGCCGCCGCCATCTGGCGCATGCGGGAGGCGCTGGACGAGGCCGGTTTCCCGAAGGTGCGCATCGTCGCCTCCTCCGGCTTCAACGTGGTGAAGTGCCGCGTCATGGCGGATGCGAAGGCGCCGATCGACGTGGTCGGCACCGGCAGCTTCCTGCCCGACATCTGGTCCGAGACCTACGCCACGGCCGACATCATCGCCTATGACGGCGAGGCACGGGTCAAGGTCGGGCGCGAATTCCTGCTGCGCCGCAATGGGGAGAGGAAGCGCAGCCCGACCGGCGGGCCGTAGGCCGCGCCTACAGCGCCCTGAGCTCGAGCAGTGGCGCGTGCTGCTGCGCGCCGTAGACATCGCTGTCGCCAACACCGCCCGAGGCGACCTCGCGCTTGATCGAGAACTTCACCGCGTTGGCGAAGGCGTGCCAGTCGAAGGACAGCACCTCGTTCGGCGAGATCCCGTACGCACGGGCCACTGCGGCGCGGTCGAGATGCCCGGCCTCCTGCACGGACCGGAACGTCTCCGTGTCCTTGAACATGATGTCGAAGGTGAAGATGAAGGGGCCCGCATTCTTGCTGCGGACCACCTTGCAGACCTCGCGCAGCGTCTGCATCAGGCGGCCTCCTCCAGCCGCCAGCCGAAGCGCGCCACCGGGTCCGGCATCTCCATCAGGTGGTAGATGTTGAACTCGAAGACCTGCCCCGCGGGGATCTCGGCCGGCGAGAAGGGCAGCGCGACATTGCCTGCCGTCGCCACGCGACCCGGATAGGACCAGTGCAACAGCAGGCTGCGCGCGGCGCCCGCCGCGGCCGCCGCGATCTCCGCCGTGTCGCCCACGACATCGACCAGGATGCCGATCTCGTGCGGCGTCGCCTTCACCGGCTCGAGCCGCCCCATCACGCCGTCGAGGCCATAGCGGTGGAAGCGGATGCGGTACTGGTCGGTCGTGATACGGGGGCTGAGCATCTGCGCGATGCGCGCCACCACGCCCTGCTGGATCTCGTCGATCTGGCGGATCATGCCGGGGTCGCGGATGCCGCCGATGACGATGTTGCGGAAGCCCGCCAGCCGCGCGCCTTCCAGCTTCACGCGATAGACGGGGTCGTGGATGTGCCGCGTACCGGAGACCCGCACGCGCCGCTCGTCCAGCGCCTCGAACCGCGTCTGCCTGAGGTCGGAGATGCCGCCCGGCCCGGGGAGCAGCACGGGATCGGTCTTCTCGTACATGGTGTGGGCGGCGACGCTCTCGACCGTGCAGGCGCGGGTGTCGGTGCAGGGCTCGACGATGAAATCGTCGCGGCGGATGCGCCCCATCAGCAGGTCGGCGCCACCGACGGGCTCCGCCGCCAGCGCGCCGCATTCCAGGATCTTGCCGGCATGCACGGCAAGGCCGCGGTCATAGCCTCGCGCCACCGGCAGGGCGGCGATGTTGGCCGGGTCCCAGGCACGGCCGGAGACGATGATGTCGGCGTCCGAGCCCTTGATCGCCGCGGCGATGGGCTCGACGCCGATCTGCGCCACCACATGCGCGGCCTGGTCGATATCCTCCTCCGAGGGCAGGCCCGGCGTCTCGAAGGCGTGGATCTTGCCGGCCCGCAGGGCGGCGCGAAGCTCGTCCTTGCCCATCTCGCTGCTGATGACGGCCAGCTTGCGGGGGGTGCCGCGGCGCGCAATGCAGTCGCGCAGGATATTCAGCGTGTGCTGCAGGTGCACGTCGGACCCGGCGCCGCCGGCGCTGCCGATGACCAGCTTCGCCCCGCTCTCGATCTGCGCGTCGAGCAGCAATTCGAGGTCCCGGCGCACCATGGCATCGTTGCAGAAGGGCTTGCCGGAGCCGAGGTAGTAGGGGCCGGGGTCGGTGCTGCCGGCATCCACCGCGATCAGGTCGAGCCCGACGCCGACGGCCCGTTCCAGCGAGATCTCGGGAAAGCCGTAGCCCAGCATGCCGCAGGAGATGACGGTGAACTCGCCCTCCTGCCGTGGCTGCATCCGCATGCGCCGTTCCTCCCGTGTTGCCGGGCCATGGTCCGGACCCGGCGGGCGCCGGTCAAGCCTGCGCGTGCGCCCCATTCCCGCAGGACGGATCAAGCGCAGCCATGGCAGGAGGTGCCCACCCGAAGGAAAGGAGCCCGCCATGTTCAGCCACGTCACCCTCGGCACCGCCGACATCGCCCGCGCCGTCGCCTTCTATGACCGCGTGCTGGCCCCCTTGGGCCTCGCCCGGCAGGAGAGCGACCTGGAGAAGGGCTATGCCGGCTACGCCGCCGCGCCCGAGACCACCCCTCAATTCTGGGTGCTGCGCCCGATCGACGGGCACTCCACCTCTGTCGGCAATGGGACCACGGTGGCCTTCGAGGCCCGGGACCGCGCGACGGTCGATGCCGTTCATGCCGCGATCCTGGCCGGCGGCGGCGCGGACGAGGGTGGACCCGGCCTGCGCCCGCACTACCATGCGGACTACTACGGCGCCTATGCGCGCGATCTCGACGGACACAAGCTCTGCGTCGTCTGCCACCGCCCCGGTTAAGGGTCGCGGGGGCGCGCCGGGGCGGAGGGAGGGAGCCCCCTGACATGACTGCCAACGCCCCGAAGCGCGGCCTCGCGAACAAGTCTTCCAATTACGGCGACCGAGAATTCGCCCTCTATCTCCGGCGCAGCTTCGCGGCCTCGATGGGCTATTCGCGCACCATGCTGGAAAAGCCGGTCGTCGGCATCGCCGACACCGCCAGCGACTACAACAACTGCCATCGCACGATCCCCGAACTGATCGAAGCGGTGAAGCGCGGGGTGCTGGCCGCCGGCGGGCTGCCGCTGTCCTTCCCGACGGTCAGCCTATGCGAGCCCTCCCTCAACCCCTGCTCCATGCACTACCGCAACCTCATGGCGCTCGACACGGAAGCCATGCTGACCGCCCAGCCCATGGATTCGGTCGTGCTGGTCGGCGGCTGCGACAAGACCGTGCCTGCCCAGCTCATGGCTGCGGCCAGCGCCGACATCCCCGCCGTCATGCTGGTCACCGGCCCGATGCTGGCGCAGCGCTTCGAGGGCGAGCGGCTGGCCGCCTGCACCGATTGCCGCCGCTACTGGGCGCGCTACCGCGCCGGCGACGTCAGCGCCGAGAAGATCCACCAGGTCGAGGAGAAGCTGGCGACCAGCGCCGGCACCTGCGGCGTGATGGGCACGGCCTCCACCATGGCCTGCATTGCCGCCGTGCTCGGCTTCATGCCGCTGCCCGGGGCCAGCGCGCCGGCCGTGCACGCCGATCGCCTGCGCATCGCGGAGGAGGCCGGGTTTCTCGCCGTGCACCTCATCGAGAATCCGGTGAAGCCCTCCCAGCTCCTGACGCGCAACAGCATCGAGAACGCGATGCGCGTGCTGCTCTCGATCGGCGGGTCGACCAATGCGGTGGTGCACCTTGCCGCCATCGCCGGCCGCGCGGGCATCGACATGGAGCTTGGCTGGCTCGATCGCCTGTCGGAGGAGACGCCGGTGCTGGTGGACCTCAAGCCCACCGGTGACGGCTACATGGAGGATTTCCACGCCGCCGGCGGCATGGGCGCATTGCTGCGGGAGTTGCGGGATCTGCTGCACCTCGACTGCATCGACCTCTACGGCAAGACGCTGGCGGAGCGCATCGACGCCAGCCCTGCCTTCGTCGACCGCGGCATCATTCGTGCCCGAAACACGCCGATCAGCCCGGTGGGCGGCCTCGTCGCGCTGAGGGGGAGCTTGGCCCCGGACGGCGCCATCCTGAAGCGCAGCGCGGCGACCGAGAGCCTGTTCGAGCATGAGGCGCGCTGTATCGTCTTCGACGGGCTCGAGGACCTGGCGAACCGGATCGACAGCGACGACCTCGATGTCACGCCGACCGACATCCTGATCCTGAAGGGCGCCGGCCCGCTCTCCCCTGCCGGCATGCCGGAGGCCGGGCACCTGCCCATTCCGAAGAAGCTGGCGCGGCAGGGCGTGAAGGACATGGTGCGGATGAGCGACTGCCGCATGTCCGGCACCGCCTATGGCACCGTCGTGCTGCACATTGCGCCCGAGGCCGCGGCCGGGGGCCCACTGGCGCTGGTCCAGTCCGGCGACCGGGTGCGTCTCTCGCTGAAGGAGCGCCGCGTCGACCTTCTCGTGCCGGAGGACGAGATGGCGCGACGCCGCGCCGCCTGGACGCCCCTGCCGAAGCCGAAGCGCGGCTGGGACCGCCTGGTGCATGAGCAGGTGACCCAGGCGCCGCAGGGCGCGGACCTGCGCTTCCTGCGGCCGGACGGGGAGTGACCACGCCGAAACGACCCCGGCGAAGGGGACTGACGTGGCGCGTTTGACACCGCCGCCACTGCCGCCCAAAGCGCCGCCCAGCACCCGGAGTACGCCATGCCCGTCATCAACCGCATCGCCGATTTCCATGCCGAGATGACGGCCTGGCGCCGCGACCTGCATGCGCACCCCGAACTCGCCTTCGAGGAGGTGCGCACCAGCGGCATCGTCGCGGAGAAGCTCCGAGAATTCGGCTGCGACGAGGTGATTACCGGCATCGCCAAGACCGGTGTCGTCGGCGTCATCCGCGGCCGCGGCGCCGATAGCGGCCGGGCCATCGGCTTGCGTGCCGACATGGACGCGCTACCGATCCTCGAGGAGACGGGCGCGCCCTACGCCTCCACCAACCCCGGCAAGATGCACGCCTGCGGCCATGACGGCCACACCACCATGCTGCTGGGCGCGGCGAAGTACCTGGCGGAAACGCGCAACTTCAGCGGCACCGTCTATGTCATCTTCCAGCCGGCCGAGGAGAATGGCGGCGGCGGCAACGTCATGGTGCAGGAGGGGCTGTTCCAGCGCTTCCCGATGGAGCGCGTCTTCGGCATGCACAACTGGCCCGGCATGCCGGCCGGCGAGTTCTGGTGGCGCGAGGGGCCGGTCATGGCCGCCGTCGCCAACCTGGAATGCGAGATCACCGGCACCGGTGCCCATGGCGCGATGCCGCACCAGGGCAACGACCCGATCGTCATCGCCGCCGCCATCGTCTCCGCCCTGCAGAGCATCGTCGCCCGCAACGTGGATCCGCTGGAAGCCGGCGTCATCACCATCGGCGCCATCAACGGCGGCGACGCCTTCAACATCATCCCCGAGCGCGTGACGATGCGCGGCACCGCGCGCTGGTTCAGGCCGGAGGTCGGCGCGCTGCTGGAGCGGAAATTCGTCGAGGTCTGCCAGGGCATCGCCACGGCCTTCGGCGCGAAGGCGGAAGCGCGCTTCCTCTGGTCCTACCCCGCCACGGTGAACGAGCCGGCGGCGACCGAGGCGACCATCCCGGCCGCCGCGGCGGTGGTGGGCGAGGCCCGGGTGATCAACGCCCCGAAGCCGACCATGGGCGGCGAGGACTTCGCCTTCATGCTGAACGCCTGCCCCGGCAGCTACATCATGCTCGGCACCGGCAAGGGCGAGGCCGACCCGCAGCTTCATCACCCGAAATTCGACTTCAACGACGAGATGCTGCCGGTCGGCGCCAGCTACTGGGCGGCGCTGACCGAGCAGTCGCTTCCCCGGCGGTAGTTGCCGTCGGGCGCCCGCCGCCGCACTCTGCGCGCAGAATCACCCGCGGGAGGGAGCCCGACATGAGCAAGATCGCCGTCGTCACCGGAGCCGGATCGGGCGTGGGCCGAGCCTCCGCCCTGCACCTGCTGAAGGCGGGTTGGTCCGTCGCCCTGGCCGGCCGCCGGAAGGATGCGCTCGACGAGACCGTGGGCATGGCCGGCGCCGACGGCGCCCGCGCCCTGGTCGTGCCGACCGATGTCGGTGACCCGAACGCGGTCAACGCGCTGTTCGCGGCAGTGAAGGGCAAGTGGGGGCGGCTCGACTTCCTGTTCAACAACGCCGGCGGCAACGTGAAGGCGGGGCCGATCGAGGATCTCGCCTACGAGGACTGGGCCCGCGTGGTGCAGATCAACCTGACCGGAAGCTTCCTCTGCGCCCAGGCCGCCTTCCGCATCATGAAGGAGCAGTCGCCCCAGGGCGGCCGCATCGTCAACAACGGCTCGATCTCGGCGCATGTGCCGCGGCCGAACAGCGTGGCCTATACATCGACGAAGCACGCCATCACCGGCCTGACGAAGACGCTGGCGCTGGATGGCCGCAAATACGACATCGTCAGCGGCCAGATCGACATCGGCAATGCGGCGACCCCGATGACGGACCGCATGACCGGCGGCGTGCAGCAGGCCGATGGCTCCATCAAGGCGGAGCCACGCATGGACGTGAACCATGTGGCCGAAAGCATCGTCATGATGGCCGGACTGCCGCTGGAATCGAACATCCAGTTCCTGACCATCGCGGCGTCTAAGATGCCGTGGATCGCGCGCGGGTGATCCACCGTCGGGCGGTGCTCGGGACGGCGCTCGCCTTCCCGGGGCTGGCGCGCGCGGCGGAGTGGCCGGAGCGGGCGCTGCGCTTCGTCGTTGCCTTCCCGCCCGGCGCCTCGACCGACGTGCTGATGCGCGCCGTCGCGCAGCGGCTGACCGACCAGCTCGGACGCCCCTGCGTGGTGGAGAACCGGCCCGGCGCCGGCGGCAACCTGGCGACGGCGCATGTCGCCGCCGCCGCGCCCGACGGCTACAGCTTCCTGGTGCACAGCACCGCCTTCGCGGTGAACCCCGGCCTCTACCGCAATGCCGGCTACGACCCGGTGCGGGATTTCACTCCCGTCGCCATGCTGGCCGACACGCCGAACGTGTTCTTCGTCAACAAGGATGTCCCAGCGCGGACACTGCCCGAGCTGATCGCGCTGATGAAGGCGCGGCCAGGCATGGCCTATGCGTCCTCCGGCACCGGCACCACGCCGCATCTGGGTGCGGAACTGCTGTTCCGCCGCCTCGCCGGCGTCGATGTGCTGCATGTCGCCTTCGGCCCGGCCCAGGCCGTGACCGCAGTGGTGGGCGGCCAGGCGCCGATCGGCAGCACCTCCCTGCCGCCCGCGCTGGCGCTGATCCGCGACCGCGCGGTGCGCGGCATCGCGCTGGCCGGCGCGCGCCGCGACCCGCGGCTGCCGGACCTGCCGACCGTGGCGGAGCAGGGCTTCCCGGGTTTCGAGGCCTCCACCTGGTTCGCCGTGCTGGCCCCGGCACGCACGCCGGCCGCCATCGCGGACAGGCTGCACGCGGAGATCGAGGCCGCGCTGGCGACGCCGGAGTTGCGCGATCGCCTCGCCGGCATGGCCTTCACCGCGACGCCCACGCCGCGCGCGGCGCTGACGGCTCTGGTGGCCGCCGAAGCGACCAAATGGGCCGAGGTCGTGCGGCTTTCCGGCGCGACGGCCGATTAGCTCAGGGTCGCAACGCGCGGACGAGCTCCGCCTTGGTCATGCGCGACCGGCCCGGGATGCCGCGCAGCGTCGCCTCGGCGTAGAGATCGGCCCGGCTCCGCTCCGCCGCGCGTTCCCGCCGCTTGGTCCGCCGCAGGGTGCGGCGATTATCGGTAGGGCTTTCCTGGTTGGTGGCGCCGGCCTCGTGCAGGGCGATCGCGACGGCCTGGCGCTGGGTCTTCACCGGCGTGCCGCGGCTGGTTTCCAGGTCCCCTTCCTTGAAGGCATGCATGACGCGCTCGATCGTCTCGCGCTGGGCACGGGTCTGGCGGGGCATCGCGGGCTCCCTCGGGATGCGTGGTGCCACTGCAACGCCGGCGGACCGCCGCGGCTGCATGCCCCTTTGCAAGCTGCCGCGGCCCCGCCATCCTCCCGCTGCGTGATGAGACGGACAGGCGAGCGGCGATGGATGGCGAGGCACCGAAGGGATTCCGGCCGCTGGTGCCGCCGGCCGGCGTCGCCGATCCCGCCGCGCTGCACCGGCACGGGCTGGAACTGATCACCGCGGCGAATCGGCTCGCGCTGGCCTGGATGCGGGAGGCGACGGAGCAACATTCCGCCTTCACCCGTCGCGCCCTGGCCGACATGACCGCCAACGCCCGGCAGCTTGCCGAGGCTGCGGATGCCGGCGACCAGGCGAAACTGGTGCTGGACGCGCTCGCGCGCGCGCAGGAATCCGGGGTCGAGACCGCGCGGGCCATCACCGGGCTGATGCAGCGGATCCAGGAGGATTCCGCCGACCTCGTCAGCCGGGCCGTGCCGAAGGCCTGATCCTGCCTCAGGCGGCCGCTTCGTCCCGCCCCGTCAGGTCGGCCCACAGGTTCGCCCCGCCGCGCGCCAGCG
>JAIYAI010000782.1 GCA_027489135.1 Acetobacteraceae bacterium | reverse complement strand
GCAGCAGCTTCGCCTGCGTCGCGGCGTCGAGCGTGCGCACCGCCTTGGCCGGGCTGCCGACGATCAGCGAACCCGGCGGGAATTCCTTCCCCTCCGTGACCAGCGCATTGGCGCCGACGAGGCTGCCGGCGCCGATGCGAGCCCCGTTCAGCAGCGTCGCCCCCATCCCGATCAGCGAACCGTCACCCACCGTGCAGCCATGCAGGATGGCGTGGTGGCCGACGGTGACGTCCTCGCCCACGGTGCATGGAAAGCCCGGATCCGCATGCAGCAGGGCGCCTTCCTGGATATTGGTCCGCGCGCCCAGCGTGATGGGCTCGTTGTCGCCGCGCAGCACCGCGCCGAACCAGATGCCGACATCGGCGCCCAGGACCACCCGGCCGATGACATGCGCATCGGGGGCGACCCAGAAGCGGCCCTCTCCGGGCAGCTCGGGTGTTGCGTCGTCGAGGGCGTAGATCGGCATCCTGGCATCTCCCGTTTCCCCGGCAGGGTGGCACCGATCGATCCACGGCGCAGCCCCGCGTGGCAGGAAACCCGCCGCGGCGCAGCCCCGCGCGGCAGGAAACCCGCCACGGCGCTGCCCGGCCCTCCGCCGTGCGGCGTCCGTCACTCCGCCGCGCGCCGGACCGTTGCCGTGCCGGGATCGGCCATGCCGATCATCGCCCGCGCCAGCGGGATATCGATCCGGCACAGGAGGCCCGCCGGGTGCCACTGCCGGTCGAGCGCGCCGCCGAGCTGATCGCGCACGGTCGCCTCGACGACGCGGGATCCGAAGCCGCGCCGCTGCGGCGCCTCGGTCAGCGCGGGACCGCCGCGCTCTTCCCAGCGGAGGCGCAGCTGCGCCGCGGCTGCGTCGACCTTCCAGGCCAGGGTCACGGAGCCGCTGGCGACGGACAGCGCGCCGTACTTCACCGCGTTGGTCGCAAGCTCGTGCAGCACCATCGACAGCCCCTGGGCCACCGGCGGCGCCAGCGTCAGGTTCGGCCCGTCGATCCGCGCGCGGCCGGGCGTACCGCCGGGGCCGGAGGGCAGGAAGGCGGAGAGTTCCGCCGAGGCGAGGGCGTGCAGCGACGCCCCCTCCCAGCGCGCTTCGGCCAGCAGCGTGTGTGCCCGTGCCAGGGCGCGCACCCGGCCCTCCACGGCCTGGGCATAGCTCGCCGCATCGGTCCGCGGCGTCAGCCGCAGGGCGGCCTGCACCACGGCCAGCGCGTTCTTCGCGCGATGGTCCACCTCACGCGCCAGCAGCGCCTGGCGCTCCGCCGCCAGGCGGCTCTCGGTCACGTCGCGCGCCACGCCGGCCAGGCGCAGCACCGCGCCCGTCGTCGCATCGCGCTCGGCGATGGCGCCGGCGGATTCGATGCTGCTCCAGCCGCCGTCGGGGCGCTGGACGCGGAACTCCTCCACCATGCGGTCCTGCGTCCCGGCGATCAGCCCGCGGATCGCCACGCGCATCCGGTCGCGGTCCGCCGGATGGATCTGCTGCAGCCAGTCGTCGAGGCCGAAGCCGCTTTCGGGGACCTGCGGCAGCGCCTTGGCCAGTTCGCCCTGCCGCAGCCCCCGATCGGTCCGCACGTCGTATTCCCAGGTGCTGAAGCGGGCCGCTTCGATCGCCACGCGCAGCCGCGCCTCGCTGGCCCCCAGCATCGCTTCCGCCTGCCGGCGGTCGGTGACGTCGCGTGAGACGCCGGCAAGCCGCCGGGGCACCCCGCTCGCGGCATCGCGCTCGATCACGCCGCCGTAGGACTCCACCCAGATCCGGCTGCCATCGGCGCGTCGCACGCGATACTCGGCGCGGCTGCGCTCTGCCGTGCCGTCGGCAAGCTCGGCGACCGCCGCGCGCACCCGCTCGCGGTCCTCGGGGAAGACGTGCTCCAGATAGGCCGCGAAGGTGAAGCCCGACAGCGGCAGCGCCTCGAGGTTCATCATCGGCACCCCGCTACGGGTGATGCGGCCGTCCGGCAGTTCCAGCTCCCAGGTGCCGAAGCCGGCGGCCTCGATCGCCAGCCGCAGCCGCTCGTCGCCGACGCGCATCGCCGCCATGGCCTGCGCGACCTCGACCGTGCGCGCGGCGACCCGCTGTTCGAGCCGCGCATTGGCCTCCAGCGTCGTCCGCTGGCTGCGTTGCACCAGCAGGGCGAGCGCCGCCAGCAGCGTCGCGGAGGCGAGCGCCACCAGGGCCGGCAGGACGATTGCTGCGCGCCACTCGGCGGCGATGCGGTCGGCGGGGCGGGCGACGATCACGTAGACGGGAAAGCCCGGTACACGCCGCAGCGCCGTCAGCCGCTCGACACTGTCATGCGGCGACGGGCCGCGGCCGGACCAGCGTTCCAGCCCGGCGCGCAGGGCACGGGCGGCCGGCGCGTCGGGCGCGGGGCGGCTGCCCGCGGCGGGTGCGGTGGGCGGCGCGGCGCGGGCGAGCAGGCGGCCATCCAGCGTGACGAGGGCCGCGGCATCCTCGGACCCCGTGCTGAAGCGGGCGAGCCGCGCCGCCACCTTGTCGGCCCGCAGCGTCAGGGCGACCGATCCCAGCGCCCCGCCGCTCTCGACCGTGCCGAGGGCGAGGGCGAGGGTGGCCGGGCGGCCATCCGCGGCGGGCAGAGGCATGATGGACGGGTTGCCCTGCGGCGCCGTGCGCAGCATCGCCAGCAGGGCCGGCGGAACGGCTTCGGGTCCGAGGCTGCCGAGCAGCGGCTGGCCGTCCCGACCGGCCACGGCGATCGCGTCGATGTCGGGCAGTCCGGCCTGCAGGTCCCGCAGCGCCAGGATGAACTCGCCGGCGCGTGCCTCGATCGCCTCGGTGGACAGGCCGTGCAGCATCGTCGCCACGCGTTCCAGCGCCTGTCGGTAGCCATCCAGGACGCGTCCGGCGAACTCCGCCACGGCCACGGCGTCGCGCTGCATCTCGCCCTCGGCCTCGTGCCAGGTGCCGCGCCAGGTGAACCAGGCCATCAGCACGGTGAGGGCGAGCGGAAGCGCGACGGTCACCAGCAGCAGGAGACCATGCACAGTCACGACGGGGCGCGACGGGGTGCCGCCCGCCAGCCCCTGGGCCTCGATGCCCGCCCGCATGCGCTCCGCCGATGGCTCCCCGTGGCTCGATCCCGGGCCGGCATCGCCGCCGGCCGCGGGACAGGCGCCTTGCCATGGCCGATTCGCGGATCGGTTCGCCTGTGCACAGCATGCAAGCATCAGCCCGCAGCGCTGCCTATAGCCGCGCTCGACGGATCGCGATCAACTTGCGGTCAGGCAGGCCGTCCCGACGAGACGGATGCGCGCCGCGCCGACGTGCCGGGAGAGGCCGCCCGCGCGGTGCGCGGCATCCACGAGCGCACTCTCCCCCCAGGGCTTGCCGAGCACCGCGGCGATGCGGTCGGGCGCTGCCCGCCGGGCCGCCGCCACCAGGGGGCGCTGCCATCCTGTGCGACGGCCGCGTGGACCGATCACGAAGTCCGAAGGACTTCGGAAGCGGGACAGCGGGCCCAGCGGCCGGCGGCGTCAGCCGAGGAGGATGATGTCGGATGCCGCCAGGGCGGTGCCCGGCGCCAGCTTCGCCAGCAGCATCGGCGCCTCCGGCCCGCTGCCGTCGGCGTCCCAGAACAGCCGGCCCGACGGCGCGTCCCAGAGCAGCCGTTCCTCCGGCGCCGCGGCGCGGCGCGCGGCGACGAAGGCACCCGGGGCGTCCACGCCGGCGAAGGCCGACGCGTCCAGCACCAGCCAGTCACGCCCGGGCGCGAAGTCCTCGATCCGCGGCGCCGCCGCCTCGAAGGCCGCCTCCAGCACGAATCTGTCCCGCCCGCCGCCGCCGCGCAGACGGTCGCCCGCGCCCGCGACGAGCACGTCGTCGCCGCCCCGGCCATCCAGGCGGTCGGCGCCCGGGCCGCCGTCCAGGCGGTTCGCCGCGGCGTTGCCGGTCAGCGTATCGGCGCCGGCGCCGCCCTCCGCGTTCTCGATCACCACGCCATGGGCAATGGTGAAGCCGCCCTGCACGCCCGCGACATGGGAGACGAAGCCGCCGGCATGCGCGCCGGCCAGCGGCGCCGCGCGCAGGTCGATCAACGCGTCGGCCAGCGCGGCCGCGGCCGAGATCATGTCCGCCCCGCCGGCATCCCACAGGCAGGACCAGGCCGCGCCGGCGCCGTTCGCGTCGGGCAGGGTCCAGAGATCGTCCCCGGCATGGGTCGCCATGTTGGCGCCGTAGAGCACCTGCACGGCGGCGATGTCGAAGGCCATCGGCGTCGCCTGCCAGCCCCAGGCGGTCTCCTTGTGCGGCGGCAGACCCTCGGGCCAGGGGTCGAGATAGGTCATCACCGTGTAGATGCCCTGGGCCTGGCCGTGGCGCCCGAGACTCTCGCTGTTCTTCACCTTCGGGAAGCTCGCTTCCGGCGGGCCGCCGTTGAAGGGATGCGTCAGGCCGAGGTTGTGGCCGATCTCGTGCAGGATGACCGTGCCGAAGGCGTAGCCGCCGGGCTGGATGGAGCCGTCGTCCCAGATCAGCGGATTGGTGTTGAACAGCGCCCGGCGGGAATCCGGGCCGCCATCCGGTTCGTCCGGGCGGCCGTTCGGCAGGCCGGCCGTGCCGTAGACGCCACGCTCGTCATAGAGACGGAACATCTGACCCGCCGTGAGCAGGCCGAGGCGGAGATTGGCCCCGGCCTCCGGCGCGACCTCCGTGAAGGTGAGGTCGCAGACCGCGGCCCAGGCGGCGAAGGCGTTGCGGAAGGCGTCGAACTCGGTCGGGGAGGGCGCGATCGTCGGCTCCCGCACGCCGTCGATGGTGACCAGCGGTTTGGTCGACCAGGTGATGTCGGCGCCGGTGCCGAGGGCGGGGGACCAGGATCCGCCCCAGATCAGCACGTCGAGATAGGGATTGCCCGTCGGGTTGGCGGGGCTGTCGGGGTTGATCGTCGCCATCGTGCCTGCTCGCGGCCGTCGGCGCGGGTCAGAAATACCCCTCGCGCTTCTTCCGCTCCATCGAGGCCTCGCCGTCGCTGTCGATCAGCCGGCCCTCGCGCTCGCTCTTGGTGCTCGCCCGCGTCTCGGCGATCACCTGCTCCAGCGTGTCGGCATGGCTTTCGGTGGCGCCGGTCAGCGGGTAGCAGCCCATCGTGCGGAAGCGCACCACCTTCACCTCCGGCACCTCGCCCGGCTCCAGCGGCAGCCGCTCGTCATCGACCATGATCAGCTGGCCCTGCCGCACCACCACGGGGCGTGGCGCCGCGAGGTAAAGAGGCACGATCGGGATCTGCTCGTACCGGATGTAGTCCCACACGTCGAACTCGGTCCAGTTCGACAGCGGGAAGGCGCGGATGCTCTCGCCCTGGCGGATGCGGGGGTTGAACAGGCTCCACAGCTCCGGCCGCTGCGCCCGCGGTTCCCAGCCATGGCTGGCGTCGCGGAAGGAGAAGATACGCTCCTTCGCGCGGGACTTCTCCTCGTCCCGCCGCGCGCCGCCGATCGCGGCGTCGAAGCCGCCGGCCGACAAGGCCTGCTTGAGCGCTTCCACCGCCATGACCTGCATGTGCACCTGGCTGCCATGGGTGATCGGGCCAATGCCGCGCGCGATGCCTTCGGGGTTGGTGTGGACGATCAGGTCGAGGCCGAGCTCCTTCACCCGCCGGTCGCGGAATTCCAGCATGGCGCGGAAGTCCCAGCCCGTGGCGATGTGCAGCAGCGGGAAGGGGGGCTTGCCCGGGTAGAAGGCCTTCATCGCCATGTGCAGCACGCAGGTGCTGTCCTTGCCGATGGAATAGAGCAGGACCGGATTGCGGAAGCTGGCCGCCACCTCGCGGATGATGTGGATGCCCTCGGCCTCGAGGCGTGCCAAGCGAGGGGGCAGGCGGCTGCTGGCCATGCGGGGGAGGGTCCTGTCGGGGGTGCTGCGTCCGCGCAGGTTGGGGCCGCCCGCGGAGGGTTCAAGCCGGGAAGCGATTGACGCCGGCCCCTGTGGCGCCCGAGCCTCTGCCCCCGGGAGGGCCCCGCGATGGATGGCATGCAGGACGGGACCGAGGCGCGGCTGAGGCAGGAGCTGGCCGCCTGCTACCGGATCTTCGCCCATCTCGGCTGGACCGAGCTGATCTACAACCACATCACGCTGCGCCTGCCCGGGCCGGGGCAGCGCTTCCTGATCAACCCGTTCGGCCTCCACTACACCGAGGTGACGGCGAGCAACCTGGTCACGGTGGACCTGGCGGGCAATGTGATCGGCGAGAGCCGCTGGGGCGTGAACCCGGCCGGCTTCGTCATCCACGGCGCGATCCACGAGGCGGTGCCCGCGGCGCATTGCGTGATGCACACGCACACGACGGCCGGGCTGGCGGTCGCATGCAAGCGGCACGGCCTCTCCATCACCAATTTCTACGCCGCGATGCTGGCCGGCCAGGTCGCCTACCACGATTTCGAAGGCATCACGGTGAACCCGGAGGAGCGCGGGCGGCTGCTGGCCAGCATGGGTGACAAGCGGCTGATGATCCTGCGCAACCACGGGCTGCTCGCCTGGGGGGAGACGGTGCCGGAGGCCTTCGTGCGGCTATGGACGCTCAACCGCGCCTGCGAGATCCAGATGGCGAGCGAGAGCATGCGCGGCGAGGATATCCCCGTGCCCGACCACGTCGCCGCCCAGGCGAGCCGCAGCGCGCTGCAATTCGACCCGCGCTTCGGCGCCGGGCGCGACGTCTTCGACGCGCTGGTCCGGCAGATCGACCGCATCGATCCTTCGTACAGGGAGTGAGGGGCATGGCCGCGAGGGGCGACTACCCGCTGAAGGGACGTGACCTGGTCGCGGAGGCGCCGGGGCTGCGCATGCAGATCCTGACGCTGGACGCGGGGCAGGAGGTGCCCTGGCACTGGCATTCGGAGGTGACGGACACCTTCTGGTGCATGGAGGGGCCGATGGTGATCGAGACCCGGGCCCCGCACAGCGTGACGGAACTCGCACCGGGGCAGATGCATGCGGTGCCACCCAAGCGGGCGCATCGGGTGACGGGCAAGGATGGCGGACCCTGCCGCTTCGCCATCCTGCAGGGGGTGGGGACCTACGATTTCATGCCGGTCGGGGGGTGATCACGTGCTTGCGCTGGTCTCGCTGCGCGGACGGGACGACCTGACCGACCAGGTCTTCGCCCCGGCGATCCAGGGGCTCTGGCCGCAATTCGCCCTGCATGATCCGGTGGCCGATCTCTACTTCGGCGATCCGCATTTCGACGCCTGCCGCGACACCGCCTTCGCCGTGGTGGAGCCGGATCGCCCCGACATCGCCGTGGGCCGCGCCTTCGCCGTGCCCTTCGCCTGGGACGGCGTGCCGGGCCGGGAGGCGCTGCCTGATACGGGCTGGGACGGCGTCATCCGCTGGGCCGCGGAGGACCGCGCGCTGGGACGCAAGCCCGATGCACTCAGTGCCCTGGAGATCACGCTGCTGCCCACGCATCGCGGCCGTGGCGGATCGGCCGTGGTTCTGGACGCGATGCGGCGCCACGCGGCGGAACTCGGCCTGAAGCACATGGTCGCGCCGGTTCGGCCGACCGGGAAGGAGGCGGAGCCGCTGACGCCGATGGCGGCGTACGCGTACCGCGTCCGCGCCGATGGCCTGCCTGCCGATCCCTGGCTGCGCGTGCATGTGCGCGCCGGCGGACGGATCGAGAGGGTCGCGCCGCTCAGCATGATCATCCCCGGCACGCTGGCGCAGTGGCGCGCATGGACGGGGCTGCCCTTCGACGCGAGCGGCCCGGTGGTGGTGCCGCGCGCGCTGGCGCCGGTGCTGTGCTCGGTCGAGCACGACCATGCGGTCTATGTGGAGGCGAATGTCTGGGTCCGGCACGTGGTGCCGGGGTGAGACGCAGAGCCCTCCCCCGCTTGCGGGGGAGGGTTGGGTGGGGGTGGATCTCGCGTCGAACGGGTGGCACCGCCACCCCCACCCCGGCCCTCCCCCGCCCGCGGGGGAGGGGGAAGATCACGCCGCCACTGTCTCCCGCGGCGCCAGCGGCGTGGTCCAGGCGTCGTAGCCATAGACCCAGTCGGGGTCGGTCTTGCGGCTCAGCCACTCGTTGCGGTGGCTGGTGAGCTGGATCGTCCCCGTCCGCTCCTGCCGTGTCTTCGCGAACCGCGCGAAGGCCTCCGCCGGGTCGGCGCTCTCCTCGATGCAGCGCGTCAGCACCGCCGCGTCCTCGATCGCGCTGGCCGCGCCCTGCGCCATGTAGGGGGTCATGGCGTGGCAGGCATCGCCCAGCAGCACGACCTTGCCGCGGCCCCAGGCGGGCATCGGATCACGCTCGTAGATCGCCCATTTATGGACCTCGGGGCAGGCCGCCAGAACCGCCTGCACCTGCGGGTGGAAGCCCTGATAGTGCGCGCGCAGCTGCTCCAGGTCGCCCTTGGCGGACCAGCTTTCGGTGCGCCACTCCGGCTCCGGCACGGAGGTGACGAAGTAGATCTCCTCCCGCGCCGGCTTCACGTAGTAGATCACGATGTGCCGGTCCGGCCCCCACCACTTCACGCAATCCTCCACCGGGAAGCCATTCAGCAGGCTGGTGGGGAAGGTGGTGCGGTAGGCGACGCGTCCGGTGAAGCGCGGCGCGTCGGGGCCGAAGAGCCATTCCCGCACGACGGAATGCACGCCGTCGGCGCCGACCACCGCATCGTGCCGCACCGTCGCGCCATTGGCGAAGCGGAGCGTCACGCCGCCCGATTCCTCGGCGAGATCGACCAGCGTGTGCTCCAGCCGGACATGGGCGTCCGGCACGGTCGACGCGATCGCCTCGTGCAGGTCGCCGCGATGCATCAGCAGGTAGGGCGCGCCGTAGCGCGCGGCATGGCCGGGGCCGAGCAGCAGCTCGAACTTCACCGCGCCCGTGTCCCATTCCTTGTTGTTCCAGGACTTGGGCTGGAAGGCGGTGGAGAGCAGGCGCTCTTCGAGCCCCAGGGTGCTGAGGACGCGGATGGTGTTGGCGCTCTGCTG
>JAIYAI010000575.1 GCA_027489135.1 Acetobacteraceae bacterium | reverse complement strand
GTCAGCGCGGCGCGGTTGGTCAGGCCGATGCAGCGGGCGATGAGGGGGTGCGTCTCCTCGAGCTCGGGCGGCGGGCCCTCGGGACGCATGGTGACGGACACACCGTGGCGGGCGGCGGCGGCGCGGACCTCGGCCAGGATCGGCGCGGGATCGACGCGCTTCGAATAGCGGAACTTGATGCGGGCCGAGGCCAGGGGGACGGTCACGTTCACCGCCGCACCGTGGTTGTCGACGATCAGGTTGAAGTCGGAGAAGGGCGGGTCGTAGGCCGGGTCCTGCAGCGCGGGGTCGGTGCGGAGGCGTTCGTAGATCGCCTTCATCTCCGCCATGAAGGGGATCAGCGCCCAGTTGGCGTTCAGCCCCTTGCCGGTCGAGGAATGGGCCTGCATCCCCTCCGCCGTGATGCGGATGTCGGTGGACGACCGGTGGCCGCGCACCGGCGTCAGGCTGGTCGGCTCCGCCACCACCACCCCCTGCAGGCCGAGCGAGAGGGCGAAGGGATGCACGGCCAGTGCGCGCGCGCCGTCCTTGGTGGTTTCCTCGTCCGTCGTGATCAGCAGCGTCGCCGGCACTTCCGGCTCTGCCATCTGCGCGGCGATGATGCAGGCGGCGAGCGGGCCCTTCATGTCCGTGGACCCGAGGCCGTGCAGCATGCCCTGCCCGTCGATGCGCGGGTCCCAGGGGTCGGTGGTCCAGCCCGTGTCGGGGACGGTGTCCATGTGGCCCGACAGGCCGTAGCCGCCCTTCGGCCCCTTGTGCGCGATCAGCGCGCGCTTCGCGACGCCGGCGGGATCGGTGTAGTCGACCCGCACCACCTCGAAGCCGGCCAGTTCGCGCTCGATCCGGTCGGCGACGGCCAGGTTCGAGACCGAGGAGCGGCTGTCGATGGCGATCAGGTCGGCGGCGAGGCGCGCCACCCGGGCTTCGATGTCATCCATGGCGACCGAGCCTGCCGCCGGTGCCCACGGGCGGCAAGCCCCCGCCAGACCGTCAGAGCATCCAGTCTGCCGGGGCGAGGGCCGGTGCGGCCTCCTGCACCGTGACGTTATCGAGGATCGGGCCGGTCGCGCCGTTGGTCGGGTCGCCCGCGAAGATCAGCTTGGTCTTCACCTTGGTGGCCGTGAAGGTGAAGGTGGCGACCTGCCAGCCGGGATCGAGGGTCGTCGCGTCCGAGGTGTCGGCGACGAAGACTCGAGTCTCGCGCCCGACCTTCGCAGTCAGGGCGTGCAGGGTGACGTCGGGATTCTCGGGATTGCCGGCGAAGAGGAAGCTGACGGTGTAGCTTTCGCCGATCACCGTATCGACCTTCGTGACGACGGTGCCCGCCGATGTGCCGTTGAGATCGACGAACTGATGGCCTTCCCCGGCGGTGATGCGGGCATCGGACACGATATCCACCTGACCCGACCTCACCTTCCAGCCGACGAACTTCTCTCCGGCGGCGAAGGTCTGGACATCAGGCCCGCTGGGCAGCGCCGGCCGCTCGAAGCCGCCATTGCGAACTGTCGTCATCCTGCCACTTCCCCTGTAGTGCTCGGATACCTGTCGCCACGGCCCAATTCGAACCGGGCCCCTGACCTGCGCGTCCCCGCCCCTCAATTGATCGGTGCCGCATCGACAAGGCGACCGCCCGCCGCGGCACTGGCCGGCAGTCTTCCCCAGTCCGGCCTACGGCGCGTCGCCGTCTCCGTCCGGCGGGCCTGGCCTTGCCGCAGTGCTGCCCCATCATTTTCGGATCGACAACCAATCACCGGTTGCAGACGTTGCGAGCCGCCCAGGCCTGGGTGAGCATGCACGCATGCCCGACCTCCGCTATCGCGATCCCCGCACGGGGAAGACCTGGCCGCTAGACCCGCCGCGCTGGTGCGGCGACGACCAACAGCCCCTGCTGCTCACCGATCTGCCCGGCATGACGCCGGAGGAGGTCGAGAGCGGCGAACGGAGCCTCTGGCGCTACCGCGCCGCCCTGCCGCCGCTCAAGGGCGAGCCGATCTCGATGGGGGAGGGCTGCACGCCGCTGGTCACGCGCCGCATCGCGGGCGCCGAGGCGCTGTTGAAATGCGAGTGGTTCATGCCGACGGGGTCCTTCAAGGACCGTGGTGCGAGCGTGATGCTTTCCCTGCTGCGCGCCCAGGGCGTGACGGAGGTGCTGGAGGACAGTTCCGGCAACGGCGGCGCGGCCATCGCGGCCTATGCGGCGGCGGGCGGGATGCGCGCCAAGATCCTGGTGCCGGCCAGCACCTCCCCGGCGAAGACGGTGCAGTCGCGCGCGTCGGGGGCGGCGATCGAACTCGTCCCCGGCAGTCGGCAGGATTGCGCGGATGCCGCGCTGGCCCAGGCGGAGCGCATCTTCTACGCGTCGCACAACTGGCATCCCTTCTTCCTGCAGGGCACCAAGACCCTGGCCTATGAGCTGTGGGAAGATCTGGGGTTCCGCGCGCCGGAGAATGTCATCGTGCCCTGCGGTGCGGGGTCGAACGTGCTGGGCTGCGGCATCGGCTTCGGCGAGTTGCTGCGCGCTGGGCAGATCGCGAAGCTGCCGCGCATCTTCGCGGCGCAGCCGGCCAACTGCTCGCCCATCGCCCGCGCCTTCCTCGGCGCGCCGGACGCGGTGCCGGTGCCGACCATGGCGGAGGGCACCGCGATCGCGCAGCCGATCCGCCTGCCCGAGTGTCTTGGCGTGCTGCGGGAGAGCGGCGGCGGCGCGGTGATGCTGGCGGAGGATGAGATCGGTGCCGCGACGCTGGAGCTTGCGCGCAGCGGCATCTACGTGGAGCCCACCTGCGCCCAGGCCGCGGCGGCCTTCGCAAGGCTGCTGAAGGCCGGCACGATCCGCGCGGACGAGACCACGGTGGTGGTCCTGACCGGCACGGGCCTGAAGTCCACGCCGCGCATCGCCGAGCTTCTGGGGGTGGCGCTGTGAGCGGGCCCCGCATCGCCCTGCTGGGCTTCTCCATCGAGTGCAACCGCTTCGCCCCACCCGCGACGGAGGCCGATTTCCGCGGCCGCTGCTGGGTGGAGGGCGCGGCGCTGCTGGCAGACGCCCGCGCCGCCGTGCCCGCCGCGCTCGGCGAGATGCCGGGCTTCGTGCAGGACATGGACGCCGCCGGCCCCTGGCAGCCGGTGCCGAGCCTGCTCGCCATGGCCGAGCCGAACGGGCCGGTCGAGCACGCGCTGTTCGAGACCATGATGGCCACCTGGCGGCGTGACCTGGAGGCGGCGCGCGGCGCGGTGGACGGCGTCTACTGCGTGCTGCACGGCGCGGGGCTGACCACGGAACTCGACGACCCCGAGGGCGCCGTACAGGCGCTGGTGCGCGAGATCCTGGGCACCGAGGTGCCGCTGGTCTGCGGCTACGACCTGCACGCCAATGTCTCCGACGCCATGGTGCGCGACTGCGACGGCTTCATCGGCTACCGCACCAACCCGCATGTCGACATGCGCGCCCGCGGGGCGGAGGCGGCGCAGCTTCTTCGCCGCATCCTCGGGGGCACGAAGACTCATCTCGCGCTGCGCCGCCTGCCCATCGTGGCGCCCACGGTGTCGATGCTGACGGCGCAGGGGCCCTATGCGGAGGTGATCAACCTCGGCCAGCAGAAGCAGGCCGCCGATCCGCGCATCCTCAACGTCTCCGTCATGGGCGGCTTCACCTATGGCGACACGCCCTTCAACGGCATGGCGGCGGTGGTCACGGCGACGGACCGCGCGGCGGCGGAGGATCTCGCGGACACGCTCGCGCTCGCCGCCTGGGAGCGGCGAGGCCGCTTCGTGGCGCGCCTAACCACGCTGGACGACGCGACGCGCCTGGCGCAGGACAGCCCGCAGCCGCTGATCTTCGCCGACGTCGCCGACAACCCCGGCGGCGGCGGCCGCGGCAACACCATGGCGATCCTCGTGGCCTTCCATGCGGCCGGCGTCGAGCGCTGCCTGGTCGGCGTCATCCACGACCCGATGCTGGCCGAGGAAGCCCACAAGCTGGGCGTCGGCGCGCGCTTCACCGCCCGCTTCAACCGGCCCCAGGGCACGCTGACCGCGGACGACCCCTTCAGCCGCCCCTTCGCCGCTGAGGCCGAGGTGGTCGCGCTTTCGGACGGCGCGGTGCAGGGCCGGCGCGGCCTCTACGGGGGCGTGGCCATGCGCCTTGGCCCGACGGCGGCGCTGCGCCTGGGCGGGATCACCGTGGTGGTCATCACCCACCGGCACCAATGCGCCGACCCGGCCTTCTTCGAGCATCTCGGCCTCGACAGCGGTGCCGCCCGCGCGGTGGTGGTGAAGTCCCGTGGGCATTTCCGCGCCGGCTTCGACGAGTTCTTCCCGCATGAGCGGGTGATCGAGGTGGACGGGCCGGGCCTCACCTCCCCCATCCTCTCCCGCTTTCCCTGGACCAAGCTGCCGCGGCCGGTGCTGCCGATCGACGCGGAGACCACATGGACGCTGCCCAGCCGATGACCCTCGATGACCTGCCGACCCCCTGCCTGGTCCTCGACCTCGGCATCCTGAAGCGCAACCTGGCCGCGATGCAGGCGGCAGTGGCGAAGCATCCCGGCCTGGTGCTGCGCCCGCACCTGAAGACGGCGAAGAGCCGGGAGGTGGCGCGCCTCGCCGCGCCGGATTTCGGCCCCATCACGGTCAGCACCCTGGCGGAAGCACGCTATTTCGCGGAAGGGGGCTGGCGCGACCAGGTCTATGCCGTGGGGATCACGCCGCAGAAGCTGGATGCGGTCGTGGCGCTGAACGCCGCCGGCGCCGATGTGAAGGTGATCACCGACGATCTCGACGTCGCTCGCACCATCGCCGCGCATCCCGGGCCGCTGGCCGGGCTGATCGAGGTGGATGTGGGCGAGGCCCGCGGCGGCGTCGGGCATGACAGCCCCGTGCTGGCCGAGATCGCCGGCGTGCTGGGCAAGCGCCTCGCCGGCCTGCTCAGCCATTCCGGCCACAGCTATGCCGGCCGCAGCCTGGACGACATGGCGCGCATCGCGGAGGAGGAACGCAGCCGCATCCTCGCCGCCGCCGATCGTCTGCGCGCGGCAGGGCATGCACTGCCGATCGTCTCAGCGGGGTCCTCGCCCACCTCCCTGCACGCGCGGGCCATGCAGGGAATCACGGAGACGCGGGCCGGCGTCTACATGTTCGGCGACCTCTTCCAGGCCGAGATCGGCACGCATGCGATGGAGGACATCGCGGTGACGGTGCTCGCCTCCGTCATCGGCCGACGGCCGGAGCGCAACACGCTGCTGTTGGATTCCGGCGCGCTGGCGCTGTCCAAGGACCGCAGTACCGAAGCCGCGCCGATCGACTACGGCTTCGGCCTGGTGCTGGACCTCGACGGCCGGCCGCTGCCGGGCCCCGCGATCGTGAAGCGCGCCTACCAGGAGCACGGCGAGGTGCAGTCCACTGCACCTTTGCCTTTCGCCCAGCTTCCCATCGGTGGCAGGCTGCGCGTGGCGCCGAACCACACCTGCCTGACCGCCGCGGCGCATGACCGCTACCATGTGGTCGATGGCGGGCGCGAGGTGATCGCCACCTGGGACCGCGTGAACCACTGGTAGAGGGAGAGAACTCCATGGCCACCACGCCGAAGCCGCTGTTTCCGCCGGCCCGCGCCATCCCGCTCGGCGGCGGGGCGAAGCTGATCTTCTGCTCCGGCGTGACCGCGCGCGGCAGCGACGCCGCCGGCAAGCCGGTGCAGGACCAGACGCGGGAATGCCTGGCGCGCATCACGCGGGCGCTGGCGGCGGAGGGCGCGGACTTCACGCACCTGATCAAGCTGACGACCTGGCTCTCCGACATGCGCCACTATGACGGCTTCAACGAGGTGCGCCGCGCCGCCTTCGCCGATCTCGACCCCGGGCCCGCCAGCACCTGCGTCGGCGGCGCGCAGTTCATCAGCACGGATGTCTGCATCGAGATCGAGGCCATCGCCGTGGTGCCGGGCACGTGAGCCTCGCCGGGCGGATCACCGACGAGGGCGCCCGCCTCGCCGAGGCCTGCATCGCCTGCGGTGCCTGCGTCACCGCCTGCCCGATGACGCCCTACGCCAAGGGCGTCGACGCCGCCGATCCCGCGCATGTCGCGGGCGGCATGCGCGCGGTGCTGCTCGGCGGCCCAGAAGGCGACGCATCGGTGGCGCCGGAAGCGGTGG
>JAIYAI010000658.1 GCA_027489135.1 Acetobacteraceae bacterium | reverse complement strand
GCCATTGGCGTCGCTGTCAACACGCTTTCGGTCCCGGGGTGGGTTGCGCGCCGCCGCCTGACATGCCGCAATCCCGACGGGGAACGCCGCCCGGCCACAGGACGGAGCGAGACGATGCTGCTGCGCGCATTGATGATTGTTGGGCTGCTGCTGACGGGGGCGGCGCAGGCGGGGGAGTTCACGCCGAACCGCCCCGTGCGGATCATCGTGCCCGTCTCCCCCGGCGGCAGCGCGGATGTGATGGCGCGCATCATGGCGCAGGCGCTGACACCGATCTGGGGCCAGCAGGTGGTGGTGGAGGCGCGGACCGGTGCCGGCGGGCACATCGCCGGCGAGATGGTCGCCCGATCCCCGGGCGACGGCCACACCATCCTGTTCGGCACCATCGCCATCCACGCCGCGCAGGCGATGTACCAGCGCCTGACCTACGACCCGTCGAAGGACCTGGTCGGCGTGCTGCTGCTGGTGGAGGTGCCCTTCGTGGTGCTGACGCATCCGTCCCAGCCCTTCCGCACCCTGGGCGAGTTCATCGCCGCGGCGAAGGCGGAGCCCGGCCGGATCACCTTCGGCTCCGCCGGCAACGGCACCTCCACGCATATGGCCGGCGAGCTGTTCCAGCTCGTGACGGGGGCGAAGCTGCAGCACGTGCCCTATCGCGGCAGCAGCCAGAGCCTGAACGACCTGATGGCCGGCAACATCAACACGATGTTCGAGAACCTGCCCACCGTGCCACCCGTCGCGCGCGACGGGCGCGTGCGGCCGCTGGCGCTGACCGCCACGGCGCGCGCGCCGCAACTGCCGGAGGTGCCGACCACCGCGGAAGCCGGCACGCCGGATTTCGTGGCCAATGCCTTCTTCACCCTGGCGGCGCCGGCGAGCACGCCGCCCGCGCTGCAGCAGGCGCTGAACGCGGACATGCGCGCGGCGCTGGCACAGCCCGCGACCAACCAGCGCCTGGTCGAGCTCGGCACCACGCCGCGCGGGCTGACCCTGCCGGAGATTCGCGCATACTTCGCCGTGGAGTCGGAGCGTTGGACGAAGGTGATCCGCGCCGCCGACCTGCGCGTCGATTGAAACGGAACGACCATGCTCTCGCTCGGCATCGATATCGGCGGCACCTTCACGGATCTCGTGGTGCTCGATCCGCGCGACGGGCGCGCGGTGATCTGGAAGGAGAGCACGACGCCGGACGACCCCGCGCGCGGCGCCATGGCCGGCACGCGGGCGGTGCTGGACAAGGCGGGCGTGGCACCGGCGGAGATCGGCCGCGTCGTGCATGCGACGACGCTCTTCACCAATGCGCTGATCGAGCGGAAGGGCGCGAAGACCGGGCTGCTGACGACGGCAGGCTTCGAGGACGGGCTCGAGATCGGGCGGGAACGGAAGTACGAGCTCTACGATATCTTCATCGAGATGCCGAAGCCGCTGGTGCCGCGGCCCTGGCGGCGCGGCGCGCTGGAACGCCTGGCGCCCGACGGCAGCGTGGAACGGCCGCTCGACCGCGACGCCGCGCTGCGGCAGGTGGAGGCGCTGGTGGCGGAGGGCGTCGAAAGCCTCGCCGTCTGCCTGCTGCATGCCTATGCGAACCCGGCGCATGAGCGCGCCATCGCGGAGGACGTGGCGCGCCGCTTCCCGGCGCTGTCGGTCTCGCTCAGCAGCGAGATCGCGCCCGAGATTCGCGAATACCCGCGCGCCAGCACCACCGTCGCCAATGCCTATGTGCGGCCGCTGGCGGAGCGCTACCTGGAGCGGCTGGAAAGCGCGCTGCGCGAGGCCGGTATCCCGGGCGGGCTCTTCCTGATGCTGTCCAATGGCGGGCTCACGCACGTCGCCGAAGCGAAGCGCGCGCCGGTGCAACTGCTGGAATCGGGACCCGCGGCGGGCGCGCTGGCCGGGGCCTGGTTCGGGCGCAATGCGGGGCTGGAGCGCGTGCTGGCCTTCGACATGGGCGGGACCACGGCGAAGCTCGCGCTTGTCGATGGGCATGAGCCGCTGGTCGCCTGGGGCTTCGAGGCGGCGCGGGAGAAGCGTTTCCTCCGCGGCTCCGGCCTGCCGATCCAGATCGCCACGGTGGAGTTGATCGAGATCGGCGCCGGCGGCGGTTCCATCGCGCGACGCAGCGACCTCGGCACCTTGCATGTCGGGCCGGAGAGCAGCAGGGCGGAGCCGGGGCCCACCTGCTACGGCCGCGGCGGGACGGAGCCCACCGTGACGGACGCGGACCTGGCGCTGGGCTACCTGAACGCCGATTTTTTCCTGGGTGGCGCCATGCAGATCGATGCCGGCGCGGCGGGGCGGGCGCTGGGTGATCTCGCCGCCGCGCTGGATGTTGGGGCCGAGCGCGCCGCCTTCGGCGTGCACGACGTGGTGAACGAGAACATGGCCGGCGCCGCCCGGGTGGCGATCGCCGAGCGCGGCCGCATCCCGAGCGAATACGCCCTGCTCGCCACGGGCGGCGCGGCGCCGGTGCATGCCTGGCACGTGGCGCGCAAGCTCGGCATCGGGCGCGTCGCCTGCCCGCCCGGCGCGGGGGCGGGCAGCACCATCGGCATGCTGATGGCGCCGGCCCGCGTCGACCGCACGGCGAGCTTCAACCAGCCCGTGGCGACGGCGGACCTCGGCGCGGCGGAGGCCATCTTCGCGGCGCTGGCGGCGGAGGCCGAGACCGTGCTGCAGGCGACCGGCGCCGAACTTGCGGCGCGCACGACGCGTTGGCTCGCCGACATGCGCTACATCGGCCAGGGCAGCGAGATCACGGTGGAGATGCCGACGCCGCTGACGCGGGAGGGCGTGCAGGCCGGCTTCGAGGCCGCCTATCGCGCGCTGTTTGCCCGCACGCCACCGGGCGCGGCGGCACAGTTCGTGACGCTGCGGCTCAGCGTCACGGCGCCAATGCCGGGCACGGGCAACCGGCTGGTGCTGCCGCGCCACGCCGCGACGCAGGCGCTGAAGGGGCATCGCCGCGTCGCCTTCCCCGAGGAAGGGACGATCGAGACCGCGGTCTATGACCGCTACGCCCTCGCCCCCGGCGCGGAGGTCGCGGGCCCCGCGGTCTTCGAGGAGAACGAGAGCACCTTCGTCATCGGCCCCGGCGCCGTCGCGCGGGTGCTGGAGGATGGCACCATCCTGGCGGAGGCGCGGCCGTCCGATGACCGGAGCGCGGTCACGCGCGAAGGCCTGAATCGGCTGGCCCAGGGAAAGGCACGCTCATGAGCCGCACATTCGACGCGGTGGAGCTGGAACTGCTCTGGCGCCGCCTGATCTCGCTGGTGGATGAGGCCGCGGCGGCGCTGGTGCGCACCAGCTTCTCCACCCTGGTCCGCGAGAGCTACGACTTCTCCTGCGTCGTCACCGATGCGGAAGGACAGTCGCTGGTGCAGGCGACCGAAAGCATCCCGAGCTTCATCGGCACCCTGCCGGCGACGGTGAAGCACTTCCTGTGCTTCTTCCCGCCCGAGAAACTGCAACCCGGCGACGTGCTGATCACCAACGACATCTGGCTCGGCACCGGGCACCTGCCGGACATCACCGTCGCCAAGCCGATCTTCCGCGACGGGCGGCTCGTGGCGTTCAGCGCCAGCACCGCGCATGCGCCCGACATCGGCGGCAAGATCCGCAGCCCCGAGCCACGCGAGGTCTTCGAGGAAGGCTTCCAGATCCCGCCGATGAAGCTGATGCGCGCGGGCGAGACGGACGAGACCCTCGTCGCGCTGCTGCGGCAGAATGTCCGCACGCCGGACCAGACGCTGGGCGACCTCTGGGCGCAGGTGGTGGCGCTGGACCTGATGGAGGACCGGCTGCTGGCGCTGATGCAGGGCTACGGCCTGCCGGACCTGACCGACCTGGCGCAGGAGATCCAGGGGCGCTGCGAGGCGGCGATGCGCAGCGCCATCCGCGCCCTGCCCGACGGCACCTACCACAGCGAATTGCAGACCGACGGCCTGATGGACACGCCCATCACCATCAAGCTCGCGCTGACCATCGACGGCGACGCCATCCGCATGGACTTCGCAGGCAGCGACGCGCAGGTGGATCGCGCGATCAACTGCGCCATGTGCTACACCTACGCGATGTGCATGTACGGGGTGAAGGTCTGCACCATCCCCGGCCTGCCGAACAACGAGGGCGCCTGGCGGCCGATCAGCGTCGCCGCGCCCGAGGGCTGCATCGTCAACCCGGTCTTCCCGGCCTCCGGTGGCTCGCGCATGCTGATCGGGCACTATTTGCCGATGCTGGTCTTCGGCTGCCTCGGCCAGGTGGTGCCGGACCGCGTGATGGCCGCCTGCGGCAGCCCGATGTGGGGCATGAACCAGTCCGGGCTCCGCGAGAACGGGAAGCCCTACGCCAACATGTTCTTCTTCAACGGCGGGATGGGCGGCAATGCGCTGCGCGACGGCGTCACCACGCTGTCCTGGCCGTCCAACGTCTCCTCCACCGCCATCGAGATCAGCGAGCACATCGCCCCACTGCGCTTCCACCACAAGCGACTGCGCCCGGACAGCGGCGGCCCCGGCGCGCGCCGCGGCGGGCTGGGGCAGGAGATCGCGATCGAGGTGCTGAGCGAGACGCCGATCGCGGTGAGCTTCCTCGCCGAACGCACGATCTTCCCCGCCTTCGGCATCGAGGGCGGCCAGGCCGGCGCGCCCGGCGCGGTGCTGATCAACGGCGAGAAGACGGACCCGAAGCGGCAGTACGTGCTGAAGCGCGGGGACACGGTGACGCTGCGCACGCCGGGTGGCGGCGGGCATGGCGACCCGGCGGCGCGGGATCCGGCGGCTGTCGCGGCTGACGTCGCCGCTGGCTATGTCACGGACACTGCGGCCTACGGCGGCTAGAAAACCAGTTCGCCCACGACCGCCGCGAGCACGGCGGCGCCGGCGGCGACATGCGCCGGCTCCGCCCATTCCTGCGGCGAATGGCTGACGCCGCCGCGGCAGGGGATGAAGATCATCGCCGCGGGGCAGAGCGGCGCCATGTGCCGCGCATCATGCCCGGCGGCCGAGAGGATCGGCATGCTGCGATGCCCCAGGCGTGCCGCCGCGGCGGCGATGCGGTCGCGCAGGCCCGGATCGAAATCGTTGGAGGGCGCATCGACCAGGCGCGTGACGGTGACGGCGCAGGGGGCCGCATGCTCGCGCGCCAGCGTCTCGATGCGCGCGGCATGGGCCTGCAACGCGCGGTTCTCCGGATGGCGGAGATCGACGCGGAAGACGACGCGGCCCGGCACGACGGAGGGCGCGTTGGGGACGCAGCGGATCATGCCGATGGTGAACTTCACCACCGGATCGGCCTCGCCCACCGCCTGCTGCATCGCGCTCGCCATGCGCGCGAAGGCGATCAGCGCGTCGCGGCGCAGCGCCATGTCGAGCGTGCCGGCATGGCCCTCCTCGCCAGCGAGCACGATCTCCCAGGTCACCTTGCCCTGGATCCCGGTGACGACGCCGATGGGCACCTCCTCCTGCTCCAGCAGCGGGCCCTGCTCGATATGCGGTTCCACATAGGCGAAGAGTGGGAAGCCTGCGGGCCGTCGCGGCAGGTCAGGAAAGGCGGCGTGCAGCGCGTCCAGCGCCTCGCCGACGGAAACACCAGCCGCGTCGCGCACGGCGCGAATCTCCTCCGCACTGCGCAGGCCGGCGAAGCCTTCCGATCCCATCATGCCGGGCGCGAAGCGGCTGCCTTCCTCGTTCATCCAGGCGACGACGGTGACGTCGCGCGCGGGCACGACGCCACGATCGGCCAGCGAAGCCACCGTCTCCAGCGCCGCCAGCACGCCGAAGGCGCCGTCGAACATGCCGCCGGTCGGCTGAGTGTCGACATGGCTGCCGATCAGCAGAGGCGGCGCCGCGCGATCCCGGCCGGGTAGCGTCAGGAAGAGATTGCCGAAGGGATCGGTCGCGCCCTCCAGCCCATGCGTCGCGCCCCAGTCCAGCAGCAGGCGCCAGGCGGCGATCTCGCCCTCCGTCAGGGCCTGGCGGTCGACGCCGCCCTCGGGCCGCGCGCCGATCTCCGCCAGCGCCATCAGCCGGGCCCAGAGGCGCTCGGCGTTCATCGCGTGCGCATCACCTGGCCCGGCAGGGCCCGCGGGTCGCGCTTCAGCCAGCGGCCGGCCTCCACCTGCGCGATGAACTCCGCGAGGAACAGGTTGAACCAGCCCGGCTCCTCCAGGTTCAGCGTGTGGCCGGTCTTCGGGAAGATGGAAAGTCCGCAGGCCGGGATGGTCTTCTTCAGGAAGATGCCGGGCTGCAGGCAGTGGTCATCCTCGTCGCCGACGATGACGAGGGTGGGGACGTCCATCACCTTCAACTCCGCCTCCAGGTCCCAGAAGGAGGGACGGCGCGCCTGCACGCCGCGCATGGTCAGCGCCGCGCCGATGTCGGAATGCGTCGCCAGGCGGTCGGCGAATTCGCGCCAGCCGCGCGGGTCCTTGTTCTGGAACTGCACGCGCGACGCGCCCTCGCCATAGACGGGGGCGAAGGCGCGGGCGCCATCCTTCTCGAAGCGGTCGGCGACTTCCAGCGAGACGCCGCGGAAATACTCCTCGTGCTCTTTCTCGCAGCCATAGCCGGCGCCGGCGACCGTCAGCGACAGGGCGCGGTCCGGGTGGCGCAGGCCGAAATGCACCGTGGCGAAGCCGCCCATGGACAGGCCGACGAAATGCGCCCTGGCGATGCTGAGCGCGTCCAGCACGGCGATGGCATCGACAACCGCGATGGCCTGGGAATACTGCTCCACATCCGTCGGCACGTCGGAGGGCGGATAGCCCCGCGCCGCATAGGTGATGCACCGATGGCGACGGCTGAAGTGGCGCAACTGCGGCTCCCAGCTTTCGTGGTTGCCGCCGAATTCGTGGATGAAGAGGATGGGCGTGCCCTCGCCGCATTCCTCGTAGTGCAGGGCGATGCCGTCGGGCGTGGTGATGCGGGGCATGGTCTTGTCCTCAGAACTGCGCGGGCACGTCGTTCAGGCTGCGCGCGGTTTCCACCAGGGCGGGCAGGCGCGCGGCCAGACGCTCCGCCCAGTCGCCGGGGACGGAGGTGCTGATCTTCACGAAGCGGTCGCCGAAGCGGGCGGTGTGGTAGGTGCCCTGGCGGATCATGATCTCCTCGCGCCTGGCGGCCTCGACCAGCGCCTCGGGCCGGATGCCGGCGGCCGTGGTCTCGACGACGAGGAAATTGCCGTGGCTCGGCCAGACCGGCACGGCGAGGCCGGGGATGGACAGCGCCGCGTCGCGGATGAGCGCGTTGTTGGCGCGCGTGATGCGCCGGACTTCCGCCATCCATTCGGGCTTCACGGCAAGCCCGGCCTGCGCCGCGCGCTGTGCGATGACGCTGGCGCCGAGGACGCTCGGCGACTGCGCCGCGAATTCCTCCAGCATCGCCGAGGGTGCGACCAGCGCGCCGATGCGCATGCCGGCCAGACCGAGCCATTTGGAAAAACTGACGCTGACCACGCTGTTCTCGGGGTCCACCAGCAGGGCAGGGGTGTGGCCATCGGCGAAGTCGCGATAGGTGCAGTCATGCACCAGCAGCGCCCCGACGCTGCGGGCTATC
>JAIYAI010000482.1 GCA_027489135.1 Acetobacteraceae bacterium | reverse complement strand
GGATGGCCAGCACCGTGCCGTCCACCGTCACCGTCTCGCCCGGATTGGTCCAGGCGCGCAGCGGCCAGAGCAGCAGCAGGAACAGGCCGGCGAAGCCGGCAAGCCAGGGCAGGCGGTCGAGCCGGGGCTCCCGCAGCCCCTTCCAGACCGCGACCGGCGTCAGCAGCAGGATGGCGACCGGCCCGGCCAGCGCGTCGCGTGTGAAGGGCACCAGCAGCAGCCCGACGAACGCCAGCAGCCCGAAGGCGACCCAGGCGAGGCGGCGCCCGACCGTCCCCTCCAGCGCCGCGCCCGGTAGCAGGGCCAGGTGCAGCGCCGCGACGGCGGGCACGAAGAGCGCCGGCGCCCAGAGATCGGCCGCCGTCGGCGCGATGATGCCCCCCAGCACGACCCAGGCCGCCGCGGCCCCGATCGCGGCCCAGCCGAGCCAGGGCGCGCCCACCTGGCGCAGCACCGCCAGCGCTGCCGCGGTGACGATGAAGAGGTAGCCGAAGAGGCCGGGCAGGAAGGGCGTGCTCGACTGCACCAGCAGCGGCGTGGCGTAGGCGCCGGCGATGCCGACCGCGGCGACCAGCGGCCCCTGCAGCAAGGCCAGCGCGATGCCGGCCAGCGCGACGAGGCCGAGCAGCGCGAAGCCCAGCAGCGGCGGCACCAGCGCATAGAGCACCGCCGCGCCATAGGCCGCGCCGAACAGCACCGCGACACCGCCGGCCCCAAGGGCGGACGGGGCATAGTCCGGCCAGGGCAGGCCGGGGCGTTCGGGGGCGGGGCGGCGGCGCAGCCACTCCGCGGCGAGGATCAGGATGAGGCCCAGCACGGCGCCCAGCGCGCAGCGCGCGGCGGGACCGAGCCAGCCCTCCTCCACCGCCGTGCGCACCAGGAAGACGCCGGCGAGCAGCAGGGCGCCGGCGCCGAGCCAGAGGCCCCAGCGCTGGGTCAGCGCGGCCTCGAGGTCGGGCCGCGGGCCGGGCGGGGTGGCCGCGACGGGTTCAGGTTCCGGCGCGCCCCCGGCCGGGGGCGGGGGCGCGGCCCATGGGTTGGCGGCGGCGGGCGCCGGTTGCTGGCCCGGGGACGGCGGGGCCCCGGCCTCCGCCTGCGCCGACGGGCGGGGCGGCCACGGGCCCACCTGATCCGACGGGCGGGGCTGCCAGGGGCCCGCCTGATCCGGGGCGCGCGGCGGCCAGCCGCCGGGCTGCGCTTCCGCCGGCGCCGCGCCCGTGGCCTGCCCGATCCCTGCTTCTGCCAGGATGCGCCGCAGCGTCCAGACCTCCTGCTGCAACGCCCGCACCTGCCGCCAGGCCGAGATGCCGAGGCACCAGCCGATGAAGAGGCCGAGCGGCACCACAAGGCCGAGCAGGATCAGCAATGTTTCCATCGCGCCACGCTCCGACGCGGCCGCGGGGGCGTCAACCGCCGCATGGCGTACGCGACGCGGCGCCAGCCTCCGCGCGCGGCCCCGGAAATCCAGGCAGAAGCTTGCACCCGCCCCCCCGATCCGCTATCCGCGCCTCGCGCCGGCACCCCTGGAGGCCGGCGTTCTGCGTTGGGGGAACCCCGTTCCGCCGCGCAGCCCAGATCCCACAACGCGGAGTATTCGGACCATGGTCCAGACCATTCGGATCGAGGCCGAGGCGCGCGAGCGGGCCGGTAAGGGGGCGGCGCGCGCGACCCGGCGAGAGGGGCTTGTCCCCGCTGTCATCTACGGCGCGAAGCAGGAGGCGACGCTGATCGCCCTCGACCCGCGCGACGTGATGAAGGAAATGCACAAGGGCGGCTGGCAGTCGCACCTGTACGAAGTCGCGGTGAAGGGCGGCGGCACCGAGCGCACGCTGATGCGCGAGGTGCAGTTCCATCCCGTGACCGACCGCCCCGTGCATGTCGACTTCCAGCGCATCGCCGCCGGGACCCGCATCAAGGTCCGCGTGCCCGTGCACTTCCTGCACGAGGACACCTGCCCGGGCCTGAAGGCCGGCGGCGTGCTGAACGTCGTCCGCCGCGAGGTCGAGGTGATGGCCGATCCGGACGCGGTGCCGGAGGCCTTCGAGATCGACCTCGGCGCCGCGAACATCGGCGACAGCCTGCGCTGGTCCTCCATCAAGGACCATTTCGGCACCAAGGCGTCGATCAACCGCGACTTCGTCGTCGCCACCGTGGCCCCGCCGACGGTGGTCGAGGAAGCGGCCCCCGTCCCGGCCGCGGCGCCCGCCGCGCCCGCGAAGGGCAAGGCCGCACCCGCGAAGAAGAAGTAACGCCCCGGCGCCATGGCCGACCAGCGCACGCTCCTCTGGGTCGGGCTCGGCAATCCCGGGTCCGAGCACGCGAAGCAGCGCCACAACATCGGCTTCATGGCGCTCGACGCCATCGCACGCCGCCACGGCTTCTCGCCGTGGCGGTCGCGCTTCAAGGGCCAGGTGGCCGAGGGCCGGATCGGCGCGGCGCGCATCGTTGCCCTCAAGCCCGAGACCTACATGAACGGCTCGGGCGACGCGGTGCAGCCCGCGGCGCGCTTCCACAAGATCGTGCCGCGCGACATCTGGGCCTTCCATGACGAGCTCGATCTCGCGCCGGGGAAGGTGCGGGTGAAGACCGGCGGCGGCACGGCCGGCCACAACGGCCTGCGGGACATGCAGCGCGCGCTCGCCACCGCCGATTTCGGCCGGGTCAGGCTTGGCATCGGCCATCCCGGGCACAAGGATCGGGTCACCGGGCATGTGCTCGGCAATTTCGCGCAGGCCGACCGGGCCTGGGTGGAGCGGCTGCTCGACGCGGTCGCGGACGCCGCGCCGCTGCTGGCCGACGGCCAGGCGGAGGCCTTCATGACCCGCGTCGCGCTGCTGACGGCCGAGGAGCGGGCTTGATGAACCAGGACGAGATGGACGCCTTCGGCAGCGAGTTCGGCGGCCAGCTTGCCGGGCCCGGCCCCGAAGCCTGGGCGAACGCCATCGCCGCCCTCGCCTCTGCGCTGGCGCGCGAGGCGCAGGTGCTGGCCGGCACTGCCGCCTCGCTCCGCACGGTCTGCGCGGCGCAACTCGGCGATCATGGCGGCGGGCCCTTCTCCGATGTCCGGCGCCAGCGCACCATGCTCGCCGCTGCCGCGGATGCGGCGGTCCGCGCCGCGCTGGCGCTGGAGACGGCGGAGGCGTTGATCGCCACCACCGATACGGCCGAGCAGGCGGAGCGCGTCGCCGCGGCAGCGCG